>JAYSTS010000009.1:0-1693 GCA_043719475.1 Gammaproteobacteria bacterium
CACATCCTGTGGAACGCGGCATACCTTGCGAATCACCGGCTCTGCCGTCATGTGGAATGTCGTGAAGCAGGTGCCAATATTCAGTGACCGCGCAGCCACAATCAGGTTTTGTGCGGCGGGATAAATCGTTGAGTAAAGGAACACATCACTGGGCGCCTGCGGTGGATAGACCTTTCGGCCGCAGCCCAGGATCCAGGCCGGCACCTTGGCAAAGTTGCTGGCGAGGTGTTCTGCGCCTGCGTACATGCGGGACTGCACACCATCCATGCCTTGCGGTTTGTTGGCGAACGCCGCTGCCATTCCGGTTCTGACTGCAGCGCCGATCTCTTCTTTGGCCGCCTTGTCATCAATCACCAGAAACTCCCACCCCTGACTGTTTCCAGGGCTGGAAGCGCGGGTTGCCGCATACACCAGACGCGACAGTACCTCGCGCGGGACCGGATCTTCCTTGAGGTACCGCATGGCAGTACACGTTTCCATTGTTTCGATCACGTTCATTGCGTTGTTACCCGGTTTGATGAAGGAGGAAAACGAATCGGCAGGTTATCAAGTCCGTTCAGCGTTGCGTAGGGATAGGGCACTGCTTCGCCGTCTGCTTCAAACTCAGGGATTCGCCGCATGAATTCTTCGGCGAACACCCTGCATTCGAGGCGAGCGAGCGGTGCTCCAAGGCACTTGTGAAGCCCTTGACCGAACGTGAGATTCTGTCGGAGCGACCGGAGATCGCGCGAAATATCGAACCTGTTCGGATCGTCGAACAGTTCGGGATCGCGATTCGCACTGCCCCACATCAAGCAGATCTTGGTGTCCTGCGCAATGGTATGACCACCAAGTTCAATCTGGACGTTGTTGGTACGAAAGAGCCCATGCACCGGCGCTTCGAAACGCAGGACTTCTTCGACCGCCTGATCGAGCAGTTCTGGGTGCTCCTTGAGCTTTGCATACTGTTCGGGATACGCCAGCATAAGTTTGACGAAGTTGCCGATCAGATTGGTTGTCGTGCCACTACCGGCAACCAGCAGAAACTGGGCAAAGCCAAGCATTTCAGACATGCCGATACGCTTGCCATCCACACGTCCCTTGGCCAACAGACCGATGAGATCATTGCCGGGATCCTCTCCCCGCTCATCCATCGCCACTTTGGCGCCAATATGAGGTCGGAAGTAATCCATCAGCAACTTCATTTTTTGCATCCGTGCTGCAGCGAGTTCATCCCGACCATTGGAGAACACGGCTCCAGCCATCACCTCAACCCAGTCGCGCAGCATGGCCTTGTCACGCTCATACGGCAGGTCGAGCATCTGGCAGATCACCCATAGCGGAATAGGTACCGCGATATCCTGGATCACATCACAACGCCCCGTTGGCATGACCTGGTCCAGGCACTCGTTGACAAAGCGTCGTATCGGACCTTCCATCGCGGCAATGGTATTGGCATTGAAGGCCGTGACGATGGCCTGCTTCTGTTTGCCATGCAGTGGTGGATCTGCGCTCACAAGTACGGGCGCGCCATCTTGTGGCGCGTAGCCTGGACCGGGGCCAAAACGAGCCGAAAACGTCTCGTTGTCTTTCAGAATTCGCGCGATATCAGCATAGCGAAACACGGAGTACCAGCCTTGATCCGCTGATTTGTGGATAGGGCATTCCTTGATCATGCGCGTGAATGTCGCGCCTGGATTGTGCTGGAACTCGT
>JAYSTS010000081.1:0-21149 GCA_043719475.1 Gammaproteobacteria bacterium
CAATCATCCCGAGGTGGTTGATGTGGCCGTCTTCGGTGTTCCGAACGAAGACTTCGGCGAGGAAGTGAAGGCTGTCGTACAACCCAGAGACATGTCGAAGGTGTCACCTGAGCTGGCACTGGAGTTGCTGGACTATTGCCGCGAGCGCCTGTCGCACCTCAAGTGTCCGCGCACACTGGATTTTCGCGCCGAATTACCGCGTCATCCTACGGGCAAACTGTACAAACGGCTACTGCGAGACGAGTACTGGAAAGCTGCAGGGAAATAGAACCACGATCCAAAACGTTCTCAGGGCCAGGTAGAGAGTAACCGTGAGTTCATTGCCGCCTCAAATGCGACTCGATGGCCGTTGGCGTTCCAATGACCGTCCATCGGGAATTCGAAGCGCTCATCGGTCGACGTATGAACGGCGAAAAAACGCGGATCCAGGTCACTGACTTCGAATCCACTTGCGCGGGCACGTTCAATGAAGGCCGTGCGTATTTTTTCAAAATAGGAACCTTCGCCCGTCGTTGCGTCCTCGGGGTACCGGAACCCGTCCAGAGAGAATAGAACCCGGTTCGGTGCAAGGCCCGGAATGTGTCTGAGCTCTGCCAGAAAAGTATCGATAACCCGAAGCGATGCCTGCACACGGGCAGGGTCGGTAGATGTGGAGGTATTACCGGCGAACGATCCTGCTGTCACTGCGGCAAGTCGACCAAGGCCAAGGTTGTTCAATCCAAGATTGATGAACAGATAACGAGCCAGGGCAGATCGCTGCACCACCGACGTGAAATTGCCGCGATTTAGCGGTGCAAGTTCCAGGCGCAGGGAATGGTCAGCAGCCGGATGGTAGTACCAGAAGCCGGGCATGGACTTGTAGTGGGTGTGGCTTTCGTCGAAGTCATTGCCAACGACATTGATGATGAGCGCTTTCGCGCTCCACTCATTCATCGCGTAGCGTGAGTAAACCAGATACTGGCTGAGCGGTGCGCCTGATGCGGCCAAGCTGTACACACGAAAACGCTTGTGTGCGGCTGCTTGGAGACGGCCGTGCAGGGTTTTGTCATACGGCACCATTTGCGCTTGTATGTACGAATCACCGATCACGGCCAGCAGCGGTGTGGCGTCCTGATGAACGTAATCCTGATCGTTGATGAAACCGGCGTTGTTGACCCTACCGCGATTGACCATGTTGAAATTCCAGTCTCTCGAGTAGATGTACTCCCTGTTCGGTGTATAACGAAGCACAGGGTCTGCTGTGGTGACTGACAAGCTGCGCAGTCCACTGGCCAAGGGCAGAAACTGAAAGAGGAGTTCAAGAAAGACGGTCAGCAGGACCACGGACACCATCATCGAGAGGACCGCCAGCACCCACCCCGGGTAGCGGTGATTGACACTCTCCTCGTTGTTCATCGTCAGCGATTCAGCAGGTTGGCGGGTGAGTACTGATCAGTCAGCACACGCGCCTTTGGATCCCAATCCGTCCGACCATCAAGACGCGGCAGATAACTCTCGATATCGACGCCGTATCGGCGCATGCGCAGTGCGAGATTCGAGGCTCTTGAATCGAGAAACTCCCTGGGCGGGAAGGGTGCCCGCATGGCCAGTACCACGCGATTCGCACTTTCCGGGAGTCGGAAATTCAGGAAGCGACCGAAGACCTGTGCGTAGGTTGTCGACTCGTGATCGTAGAGTGTGCTGATTGCAAATGTGTTGGCAGCGAGTACTCCGGTTTCGGTCAGCAGTGTCCTGGTCTCCGAAAGGTACTCCGCAGTCATCAGATGTTCGGGAATGTACTCACCGTTATAGGCGTCGAGCAGGATGAGGTCATAACGTTGTCCCTGTTTTTTCATCCGTCTGCCAAACACGCGGGCATCCATCGTGTACAGCGTGGTGCTGGCGGATGCCTTGAAGTGAAAGAATTTCTCCGCTACGCGTACGACGGCGGCGTCAATTTCTACGACGTCGAGGTGTGCTTCCGGGAACAACTGCTGGAAAGCCATAGGCAAGGTGCCACCGCCAAGCCCAACGACGAGGATCGATTCAGGGTCTTCGCGCAGTAACAAGGCGGCCATCATCATTCGCGTGTAGCTGAACAGCATCTCGTCCGGGTGGTCGATGTTCATGCAAGTTTGATTGCGAAGATCACGTCTGACGGTGAATTGCAGGCACACCTCCCGTTGCCGTTCGACCACCAGAACATTCTGGTAGAGGGACTTTTCGCTGTGGAGAACACGCGCATCAACGGCAGGTATGAGCAGTATCAGGGCCAATAACAACAGACGCTGTTTGTTCATCGTTGTAGCCGATGTGTGATGAACCCGAGTACCGCGAGCAATACCAGCGCGATGGCAAGGGCAGACACAATCTGGTTGATCTCGAACCAGAGGACAAAATAAAACGAAGTGAAAAGGGTCCCCAGCGCACTGCCAAGCGTCGAGACGAAATACAGCACACCGGCAACAGCGCCTGAGTGATGGGTTGTTTCAACCAGCAATCGAACGCTGTAAGGCGAGATCATGCCAAGCAAAATCGTCGCCGGAGCAAAGAGAGCGGTCGCGGCGAGCAGCGACGCATAACGAATGTCGTCGATGGAGTTGAATGTCCACTCCAGCATGATGTCCGCGTACCAGGTCATAGGTGCCAGCAATAGAGCGGCGAGTCCGAAGAGGCTTGAATACCGAGCCATGGAGGGTGAGTGCACTGACCAGCGCCCGCCAAGCAGATAGCCGATGGCCAAAGCGGTCATGAAGATGGTGATGATGCTGCCCCAGACGTAGATGTCGCTGCCAAACCAGGGTGCAAGGATTCTACCGCCGAGCATTTCGAAGGCCATGACGATAAAGCCGGACAAGCCGGCCATGACATAGATCACCAGGGTTTTCATTCGCATGGCCAGTCAGCAGTCAGCGTGCGGCGACCTCTTCGACGGGCAGGCCTGCTTCTTTCCAGGCTCGATAGCCACCACCGACGTGACAGACAGGTTCAAGCCCCATGTGTGCAAGCGTTTGTGTGGAAAGAGCCGATCGCCAACCGCTCTGGCAGTAAAAAACGAATCGCTTGCCGCTGCCAAAAATGTCCTTGTAATACGGGCTGGTTGGATCGATCCAGAATTCCAGCATCCCGCGTGGCGCGTGGAAAGCACCGGGAATCTTGCCCTCGCGTTGCAGTTCGCGAATATCACGAATGTCCACGAAAACAACGTCGTCCCGTCCGAGCAAAACCTTCGCCGCGTTGAGGTCTAGTGTTTCTACCTCGGCGAGTGCCTGGTCGAGCAGGTCCTTGTGGCTGATCTTGAGCATCGGTGATATCCGTTCAGTGAGACATCAAGATTAACAGGTTGCTGAAAAAGCAACCTGCTAACAGGCTGCGGGCGCGGCCGAGAAGCGTCACGCACGCGTTAGGCACGCGCTACGCACGTGTTACACGCGTGTTCAGTTTGTGCGATGGCGCGGGTCGGGTACGTGTCGGCGAATAAAAAAGCCGCCAATCGCAAGAAAACAGATGGAGGCGATAAAGACCGCCTCATAACCGAATCCCGTAGCCAGCAATCCAGCACAGAGCGTTGCAATGGCACCCACAGCTTCCGAGGCGCTGTTGGAAATCGCCAGTCGCATGGGCACATCTTCACGGCTGCCAAATTCAAGGACGATGTTGGCGGCGGCGTTCTGGAAGCCTTGAGCGGCTGCACCAATACCCACAAAGATAAGGCTGGTCAGTCCGATACCTTCTGTCACGAAGAGGGCCAGTGTCGAAATAACCCAGATCACCAGTGAAATCAGCATCACCCGGCGATATCCGGATCGATCCGCGATTTCGCCCCATAGCAGGTTCGAGACATTGCCTGCGAGGGTGAAGGCGATGGTCAGCAGTCCGAGATTGCTGCCGGTCAGCGTCGTGTGCTGCGCGGCGTAGAGAATGTAGAACGGCATGGCCAGACGACCCGCCGTGGTGAGCGACCGTGCGATGACGAAGCGTCGAAAAGCCTTGTCTTCACGCAGCAATACAGGGATGCGAGCCCAATTGATCCCGGTTCCTGTTTTTGCGACAACGGTAGGCAACTCGGGCTCATGCATGAACAGAAGTGCCGCAAGGCCAAGGCTAGCGAGGACAAATGCGAGCACAAAAATGCTCGAATAACCCTGGACGGTTGGTGTGTCACCGAGGAACCACAGGCCACCCAGATAGGCGACCCCGGCAGCGGTAAATCCGGCGGTGAAATTGCGTAGACCGGTCAGCCGGCCCCGTCGTGACACCGGGATTACCTTGGACATGACAAACTGGAAGATGACCCCCTGCATCCCCTGGAAGGCGCCGTATACCGTGAGGGTCACCAGAATCAGCGCCAGCGCCCACTCTCGCGGTAGCAGCAGGCCGGCGAGAGCAATGATCAGAATCTGCAGACGGGTCGCGGTCCCGACCCACATCGCGACCGGCAGCGCCTTTTTGCGATGTTCAACGAGACTGGCACCGAGGAATGGAGAGATCGCCGCGCCCAGTGCCTGTAACGCAAGAGCGAGCCCCACCACGAAATCAGAGCCGCCGGACAGCAGGATCATGTACGCCGGCAGGAAGGTGGGCGCGTTCAGTAACCGGAAGCCAGTCTGCCCGAACATGCCATGGATCAGATGCGTGATGAAGTTGCGTGTCAGGTGGCGGCGAACCTCGATGTCAAAGCGCCGTTCGGCGTGACGCTGATCACGTTGTGACGGAGTTGGGTCGGTCACGGGTGACGAACCTGCCGTGAAAAGACACTTCTCCAAGTCATCTGGAAAGCGTCATTGGAAACATCAATATGTTTAAATTCAAATAGATAGATGATGTTTGTTGTGTGGCATGGATCTTGATACGTCCCGTCTTGAATCGAGGGGAATGGAGTTCCACTTGCGACCATCCACCGACGAAAGCCCTTACCCGGGTCAGTTTGCAACCGTCCCGGATCTGTTTTTCATTGCCATTCCGCGCTCGGACATCATGGCGGAAATCATGGTCAGTGGGGAAACCAGGGTGCTTGAAGACCTTTACCTGTCGGTGTCGGTCATCGCCGAAGTGGTCGGCACCGCTATGGGCGATTCCGACCACTGACGGCAGGGGCTACTTGCCCTGCCAATTCGGCTTGCGCTTCTCGGCGAACGCGCGCGGTCCCTCGACAAAATCCTGGCTCTGTACCATGGCCATCACGCCGTCGTATTTGCGGCCCATCGATTCGGCCAACGATGCCGAATCCAGGCTACCGTAGACAACTTCCTTGCTGGCACGAATCGACAGAGGAGAGCACTCCTCGATCATGCTGGCCCAGCGCAGCGCAGCTTCCAGCAACTGTTCGTGGGGTACCACTTCGTTGACGAAGCCCAGTTTCTCGCCTTCCGCCGCGGGTACGTGGCGACCGGTGAGAATCATTCCCAGAGCCCGCTTGACGCCGATTTGACGCGGCAGGCGGTTGAGTCCACCCGCCAGAGCGGCGAGGCCGACTTTTGGCTCTGGCAGTGCAAATACGGCTTTCTCGGAAGCGATGATCAGATCACACGCCAAAGCAATTTCGAATCCGCCACCCATGGCTACTCCATTCACAGCAGCGATGACCGGCTTGGCCAGATCAAATCGGGACGTGAGGCCACCGAAACCCCGTGGAAACGCTACACGTTCACCACCCTCGGCCTGATGACGCAGATCGTTGCCGGCGCAGAAGGCTCGACCTTCGCCGGTGATGATCGTTACCCATTGATCCGGGTTGGCGGCGAATGCGTCGAAAACCTCTCCCAACTCCTTGTTGGCTGCTGGGTGCAGCGCGTTAAGGCGATCCGGACGATTGATGGTGACGATGAGAATGTGGCCACGTTGTTCAGTCCTGCAGAATTGAATCATGGGATTCCTCTTTGTTTGGGTGCCGGTTGTTTGGGTGTCGGTGGACAGGGTGGTCTAACGATTCCAGTCAGGAGGCGAGGCTGATGGTTCGTTTTGACTTGATCGTGCCAGGCATCAAGGGTGCGATCAGGTTTCACAAAACTTCGGTTCCAGATCGAGAATTTTCAGCAATCTCCCGAAACCGATGTATTGGCCGATCATCATGCCGAGTTCGAGAATTTCTGCGTCATTGAATTCGAGGCGGAGGCGCTCGAAGAAGGTCTCATCAATGGCGTTGTGGTTCATCGCCAGCATCTGCGCGTATTCGATGGCCATCTGCTCACGCGGAGTAAAGTCTCCCGTTTCGAACTGGGGTTTGTCGAGGCGTGCGATTTTCTGTTCAGTGAGCCCTTTTTCCATCGCCGATGGAAAGCGTGCGTTGAGTCAGGTGAAACAGTCATTGAGTCTGGCGATTTTCAGCCTGACCAGTTCCTTCAGATCGGGTTCGACGATGCCGCCGGAATGTGTCGGTGCATAGAACTTGAAGTAGCTATCGAACATGTCTTGTCGGTGGGCAAGTGCACGCGACACGGATGTGTCCCGCCCGGCAGCTTCCATCGCGTGGACTTGCGCGAGTGTGGCAGGTGTGAGCTCTGCATCGGTCATCAAACGGATTTGGCTCATGTGGCTGGACCCCTCAAATGGTGTTTGCGGGAGGTTACCACGGAGGCCAGAAATTACAGATGCTCGGTGCGATTGAAAAAATTGACGTAGGACTTTTCGCCCAGCACCAGCTCTGTCAACGCACAGTTCTCGCAGAGATAGTGCGACCAGCGGTGATAGTCCTCATCGAGAATCTGGGCCAGCGCGACCGCCATCGCGGCGCCATGGCTGACAACAGCCACGCTACCAGAGTGGCACTCATTGATCTCGTTCAAGGCCTTGACCATTCGTGTCGCCACTTGCGCAAGGCTTTCGCCGCGGGGGGGCTGAAAGTGCGGGTCCTGTCGGATCTTGCCCATGAAATCATGTTGTTTTGCAAGTTCGCTGAACGGCAGGTCCTCCCATTCCCCGATATCCCACTCACGCAGGTCGTCGTGGATCACCGGTACGAGTCCAAAAGTGGCGGCAATGGGTGTCGCAGTGCTCCGGCAGCGTTGCAGTGGGCTCACGTAAACCGTCTCGAATGGCGCTGTGCGTGCGCTGACATGTCGGGCGGTGCGTTTCGCCTGGCGGCCGCCTCGCCACGTCAAAGGTGAGTCGGTTGAGCCATGCCAGCGTCCATCCTTGTTGGCCTTGATCAAACCATGTCGGATCAACAGTAGATGCTCAGCCATGCGCGTCTCTCCGAAAGACCAGTCGATCAACGATTACCGAACCTACGAGATCGCCCTGCACGTTGACCGCCGTTCGAAAAGTGTCGAGTGGCCGTTCGATGAGCAGCAACAGGCCAATGGCTTCCAGTGGAATGCCAACCGCCAGCAGCACCATCTGCATGCCCGCCATCGAACCTGAAGGAATGCCGGGTGCGCCTATGGAGCTGATCATGGCCACAAAGAAGACCGCAACGATCGCCGAGTCCGTCAAGGGCACGCTGAAGAGATAGGCAAGGAAAACGGCCGCCATACCTTCAAAGAGTGCCGTGCCATCCATATTGATGGTTGCGCCAAGTGGCAGAACAAAGCTGGTGGTTGAGGGACGGACACCTAGATTCTGTTCCGCGCAGCGCATGGTCACAGGTAACGTGGCAGCCGAAGATGATGTGGTGAGTGCCAGAAACATGGCTTGACCGATCGCGGGGAACAATTTCCACGGAGGGACACGACCCAGCCACCAAGCCAACCCAGGCAGGACAATCAAGGCATGCACCGCGGTCGCGCCTAACACCAGCAGGGAAAAACTCAGCAGTTGGCCCAGGAGATTTGACTCCATCGCGCCAACGAAGTTGTAGACGATTCCCATCACTCCGATGGGTGCTAACGCGACAGCCCAGCCTGCCACCCGATAGATGACCGCCGTGATGTCATGAATCGCCGTGATGATCGACGACTCTCGTGGCAATGAAAACAACGCTGCCAGCCCGAACACTACCGCATTGGTTACCAATCCCATGATGTTGAGATTGGCGAGCGCAGAAAATGGATTCACGAGCATCTGTTTAAGGATGCCAAGGAGGAGGGCATCGATGCCGGCATCCTGGCTTGCGACCAGGGTCACGCCTGGCGCCAGTGGAGGCAAATCACTCAGTGGTGGTTGGCTAGTCCATGGATGCCAAAAGCTGACGACGAACAGACCTATGCAGATGGCAATCGCTGTCGTGGAGAGGAAGTAGACTATCGTGATGCCGCCCAGACGCTGCATGTCTCGCGATTCGGCGAGCCGCAAGATGCCCGACATCAACGAAAAGAAGATCAATGGTCCGATGACCAACTTCAGACCTTCCAGAAATATCGTTCTGGCGTAGAGCATGATCGCGTCGAGCCAGGGCGCTCCTCCAGCAAACGAGCCCAGCACCCATCCCACAATCGCTCCGAGGAGCAGCAGCGGTGTCAGCCATTTCTGGTTCATTGTTCAACAAGGTCCATGATCGTCGACGTCGACGTCGAGGACCGCGCACGCTGAACGAATCAGCAGCGGGTGTCAACGTGATGGCCCATTCGGCCAGCTCGAACTTCGTTCATCGCCAGGGCGGCTTCCACCGGGAACCGAGTGGGACGCGTCATTCGACCCGCGAAACGCAGATCTTCTCGCGGCTGCCCGACGAGAGTGAGACCCGCGAGTATCGCTGGTACATTACGGTGACCGAATGGAACGAGTACACCAGTTGAGCCTCGGGCGCTCTTCACCGGAACTGGAAATTGACTGACTGACATCGGCGCTTCCTACTGCATGGCCGTGATGGAGTCAGTGTGCCGCAGTTGCCGTGTCGATCTGCACCACCTTTGTGGAGGCTTGTTTGCGTTGTGTAATGGCCGTCGGAATTCTGACTCGGGAGAGATAGATGGACGTTCGATTTCCAGCAGCGGCGCTGGTTTTGGCTCTGGCTGGTTGTGGTGGGTTGGCAGGCGGGCCTCGGCATGCATCGGTCGAAGGCGCTGTGATGGGTACGTATTACGTGTTCACCGCGCGGTGCACGGAATCCGATGTCGCTTTCAAGTCAGCAGCGAAAGCGCTGGCAGCGGTCGATGCCGAGCTGTCGACCTACAATCCAGATTCGCAACTCATGCGGCTGAATCAAACACCGGTAGGCAAGCGGTTACCGGCAACGGCGGGATTGTGGTCCGTACTATTACTTGCCAATACTGTTCGCGAACAAAGCGGTGGGGCATTCGACGTTTCTGTTGGTGCGCTTGTTAATGCCTGGGGCTTCGGCCCGACGAAAACCCTGGATTCGCCGACGGCCGAAGAAATACGACGGCTGCTGCCGTCGGGGGATGGTGGATTCTCGCTGCATGAGCCTGATCAGGTTACGCGAACTCGCGACGACGTGTTCATCGACTTGTCGGCAATTGCCAAAGGTTATGGCGTAGATGTCGCCATCGAGAGTCTGCGAAATAGTGGGTGCACCGACGCCATGGTGGACGTTGGCGGTGAGGTCAGGGCGTTTGGTGTCAACAAGGAAAATCAACCGTGGCGAATCGGTATCGAAACGCCTTCTGACCTGCAGACCGGTGTGGAAGCGGTCATCACGCTGCACGACCGGGCGGTTGCCACCTCTGGGGACTATCGGAATTATCGCGAAGTTGATGGGCAGCGTATTTCGCACACCATTGATCCTCGCGACGGTTACCCCATTCGCCATGCCTTGGCGTCTGTCTCTGTGGTCCGGGATACTGCTGCGCAAGCGGATGCGTGGGCGACTGCGCTCAATGTTTTGGGCCCTGATGCTGGCCTGGAATTGGCAGAACGGGAGGCAATTCCTGCTTACATGCTGGTTCGTCGAGCCAATGGCTTCGACGAGCGATATACTTCGGCCATGAAGAGCCTTCTGGAATCGTTATGAGTACCCTCATTCTCGTCTTTGTCAGCATGCTGTTGTTTGTCGGCATGATGGCCATTGGTGTCCTGCTTGGTCGTAAACCAATTGCCGGAAGCTGTGGTGGACTGAAAGCGTTTGGTGCTGATACGGCTTGCGAAATTTGTGGTGGTAACCCGGCTAAGTGTGATCGTGTTGACCGCGTCGAAGAAGCCGGGCTTGGGTACGACGTGACACCGAAGTCGGATCGCCGCCGGGAATTCTGAGTCTGTAGATTTGCGTGATCGCACAGCCCCGGCTGTTCCTCCGGACCACGTCAGCTGTCACCGAAAGCGCAGTCTCAATCTTTGACTATGCTCTGTACATCCACCTACAGGCCGGATAGGCCGGATGTCCAGCATGTCTTTGCCAGGTATCGATATCACCGCGACCGAATCGCCGGGGCCAGACCTCGTCGCGATCGAAGCCAAACTGAGGGTTGATATCGCGTCGCACCGGCTCAAATTGCCGGTATTGCCAAACGTCGCCATGGAGGTGTTGTCGAGTTCGCTTGATGATGGCGCTGATGCAGCACGTCTCGCCGGACTGATTCAGAAGGATCAATCACTGGCCTCGCATGTGCTGCGAGTCGTCAACTCCCCGACTTTTCGTGGCGCGACCGAAATCGTTGCCCTGCAGCAGGCCATCGCCCGGCTAGGCATGGTCCGGATTCGTGAAATCGCTTTGACCGCCTCGCTGAAGAATGCCCTGAGTTGCAAAGGGGCTTTCCAGGTCTTGATGGACGAAGCGTGGCAAGTTGGTCTGGCGACCGGACTCTGGGCCAAAGAGTTCGCCCGCGCTACCCGCAAAAACGTTGAAGTTTCGTACCTGGGTGGGCTGCTGCACAACGTCGGTACTTCAGTGCTTGCCGTCGAACTGTGCAATCGTGACGCAGCACTTTCACTCGGTGATGCCAAGTATCTGCTGGCAGTTCTCGGCCGCGCGGCCGGAGCGGCTTTGGTCGAAAGCTGGAAGCTGCCTGAACTGGTGGGGGTCTGCATCCGTCACGTCGGTGACTTTGCTGCAGCCGGAAAACACGCTGACGACGTTGCGACGGTCGAGGCAGGCCGTGCGGTCGCCATCGCCATGCGGCAGGAGACGCTTGAGCTGGATCAGATTGTCGATCTGGACGCGGTGCAACATCTGAACATGTATCCCGAAGATGTTGAAGAACTCCTCGCCAAGACAGAGCAAATCAAGGCGTCGCTGGAGTCGATGGTGCTATGAAAACAGGTGTTATGAAGACAGATGCGATGAAAACAGGTTCTATGAAAACAGATGCTATGAAAACAGCCAATCAGATCTTCGATATTGTGATCATCGGTTCCGGACCGGCCGGTCAGAAGGCCGCAATCCAAGCCGCGAAGGCAGGCAAAAAAGTCGCTATCTGCGAACAGGCTCGGCAGGTTGGTGGCGCCTGCGTGCATCAAGGCACCATTCCCAGCAAAGCGTTGCGTGAGCGAGCGATGGAAAGGTACCGCGCTGGCCAGCGTTTTGCCGAATTGCGCTCAGCACGCAACCTGTATCGGGGCGGTATTGCTGAACTAATTGGCGAAATGACCCACATTATTCACGCGCATGATCACTACATGTCCGAACAACTCACACGAAACGGTATAACGATCGTGCATGGTCGGGCGAGCTTTGATGACCCGCATACCCTTCGGGTACGGCATACAGACGGGACCACTTCACAACTGCGTACCGAATATGTCGTAATTTCGACCGGCTCCAAACCCCGAGCGCCGGCCAACGTTGCCATCGATCACGAACACATCTACGACAGCGACTCTCTTCTCTCATTGGCCTACCTGCCACAAACCCTGTTGGTACTGGGCGGTGGTGTGATTGCCTGCGAGTACGCCAGCGTGTTTGCCCTGCTGGGTGTACAGGTCACGCTGGTAGACCGTTATCCGCGTCCCCTGGGTTTCCTCGACGCCGATCTGACCGACCGTTTTGTCGAGTATTTCGAGCAGCATGGTGGCGTCTTCATCGGCGAAGCCGAGGTTGAACGCGTCGTTTTCGATGGTGTGAGCCAGGTTGAAAGCACGTTTCGTGATGGTTCGGTTCTACGCACGGACAAGGCGATGTGTGCGCTTGGTCGGATCTCGCAGCTCGAAGGATTGCGCATCGAAAATTCTGGTGTCCGCGTCAATGATCGTCAGCTGATCGAAGTCAGTGAAACCGGGCGAACGAATGTGCCACACATCTACGCGGCGGGTGACGTCGTTGGCCCACCCTCACTAGCATCGGCCTCCATGGAGCAGGGGCGTCGTGTTGCCTGCGACATCCTGGGTGCCAGCGCTGGGCGTTTCAGTGAATTCATCCCAACCGGGATTTACGCCGTGCCGGAACTGGCCAGCGTTGGATTGACTGAAACCCAGGCCATCCAGAAATTTCCAGGCTCTGTTGTGGGTCGGGCGAACTTCAAGGAAATTGCTCGTGGCCAGATCGCCCAATCTCAGGAAGGCATGCTCAAGCTGGTAGTGACGGCAGATCGCAAAGTTGTTGGTGTACATGCGGTTGGTGCCTTCGCCACTGAACTCGTGCATATCGGTCAGATGGCCATGCTCAACAACGGGGTCATCGATACCTTTATCGAAAACGTGTTCAATTTCCCCACCTATGCCGAGAGCTATCGGGTTGCTGCGCTGGATGCTTCTGGCGCACTGATGCGGGCTACTGGTCAGCAGGCTGTGGCCTGACCCATCGCAGGCCATCTCTCGCCCACCCAAGGGGATAGACCCTTCGTATCAGAAAGATCGGCAACGATTCTTTGGCAGGCCAACTGCAGGCTGCGTCTGTAAGATGCAGTCGCATGGCCACCAAACCTCAACCTTCACGCGATAGACAGCATCCACACACGCTCAGTGCAGCGATTGCATGGCGTTATGTCACCGGCGCCGCGAATGGGCTTTCTGCCGTCAGCATCGCCGCAGTATTCGGTCTGGCGCTTTCGGTCGCCGTGCTTATCGTCGTCCTCTCTGTCGTCAATGGGTTTGAGCGGGAATTGCGCGAGCGGGTGCTCGGCGTTCTTGCCCATGCGACGATCTACTTCCCGCAGCCGTCTCGACCCGATGTGCGTGCAGAAAGCGCTCTCACTGGCACCGGCGGTATTACTGGTTTGTCACCGATCGTGGAAGAAGCGGCGCTCGCCAGCAGTGGTGAAAAGGTAGCTGGAGTACTCGTTACCGGGATAGAGCCTGACCGCCATCGGTTAGTGTCGGATCTGGAACAGTACGTTCGCCCTCATGGGGCAGTGCTCGAACCCGGGCGGTTCCAGGCGTGGCTGGGCGTACGGTTAGCGAGGCAGCTCGGCGTAAAGGCCGGTGACCAGGTGACGATTGTCTTGCCTGTGCCGACGGTCTCACCGGTCGGCCTGCTACCCAGACAGCGCCTGTTCATTGTTACAGGGTTGATCAATACGCAAAGCGAAATGGACGCACGCGGTGTATTCATACACATCAATGATGCCCGTCGATTGTTTCGTCTGGGCGAGCGAATAACCGGCTACCAGCTACGAATTGCTGATCTCTTTGCCACCGATGAACTGTACGCCGCCTCCGAAGCCGCATTCGGCGAGCGGGAAATGCAGGTCAGGCCCTGGACCCGTGTTCAGGGGAATCTGTATCAGGCCATTGTTACCCAGAAAGTCACCATGTTCGTGCTGTTGTCATTCCTGGTTGCGGTTGCGGCCTTCAATCTCGTATCCGGGCTGGTGATGGTGGCGGAGCAGAAGCGCACGGACGTGGCTATCCTTCGTAGCCTCGGCAGCACAACCTCGACGGTCTTGATCATCTTTCTTTCGCTTGGACTGATGTTGGGCGGGAGCGGTCTTTGCCTTGGTCTGCTCGGCGGTGTTGGCGTCGCTCATCTGCTGCCGGATCTGCTGACCTGGGCGTCAAACTTGCGTGGCCGGGAACTGATGGGCCAGTACTTCATCGGCTATCTGCCGATTGATGTTCGAGCCGCGGACCTTGTCGTGATCACCATCATCAGTGGGTTTCTGATTCTGCTGGCAGCGCTTTACCCCGCCTGGAAAGCAACGCGTCAGCGGCCAGTGGAAATACTTGCGCATGAATGACGAATCGAAGAACGGGCTGCTGGCCCTGCGTGCACATGGGCTGACGAAGACGTATCGACAGGGCGGGGTCGCACTGCCGGTCCTGGATGGCGCCGACCTGTCGATTGCGCCGGGTGAACTCGTTGCACTGGTCGGTCGGAGTGGCTCCGGGAAAAGTACGCTGCTGCACATACTTGCCGGCCTCGATGATTCTGATGGTGGAGAAGTATGGATCGCGAATCAGAATCTGACGGCTGCCACGGTTGATGGCCGGGCGGCTATTCGTAACCGCTACCTGGGATTTGTCTATCAGATGCACCATCTGTTACCCGAATTTACTGCCGCCGAAAATGTCGCGATGCCGTTGCGGTTGGCGGGCCTTGGCAAGAGAGAAGCCTTGCCGCGCGCCCTCGTTATGCTCGGTGCGGTCGGCCTTGCCAATCGCTCAACCCACCGTCCGGCGGCCTTGTCAGGCGGGGAACGACAGCGAGTCGCTGTGGCCCGTGCGCTGGTGGCTGAACCCGCCTTGGTGCTCGCGGATGAACCGACGGGCAATCTCGATCGCGACAACGCGTCCGCGGTACTCGAGCTCATGCGCTTGCTCTGTCGAGAGCGTGGTGTCGGCATCCTGATGGCCACGCATGATTCGGCAGTCACGCGTGGCGTGGACCGTCTTGTTACACTCGATGCTGGAAAACTGTCGGAATGAACGTGGCATGGGACATCGCCGTTCGTTACCTGCGCACCGGGCGCCACGGTTATGTCAGTTTCATCACCTGGGTGTCTTTTGTTGGTTTACTGCTTGGTGTGCTTGTATTGACCGTTGTGGTCAGTGTCATGAACGGGTTTGACCACGAGCTGAAAACCCGTTTGTTGCAGGCCATTCCGCATGTCGTGATCGAAGACCTGGAGAATTTGTCGACAGAGACTTTCGATGATCCGGATGTCATCGCGCGTTATCCCTACTTCGAGACCATCGGGATGGTCGGTCGAGGCAGTGCCGTACAGCCCGTCAGCCTTCTCGGGTTGGACGCTACGGGTCTGGACGCGATGCAGGAGGTAGGTGCTGGCATGACTTCAGGGAAGCTGGATAACCTACTGGCGACACCTCGCACCTTGATTCTTGGGGCGCCACTGGCACGGCATCTGGGCGTTGGGATTGGTGATCGTGTTGCCTTGACGTTGCCGGCGGCCAGTGCTGGCAAGGTTCAACCCCAGGTTTTGGCGTTCAGACTGGGTGGCACGTTCAGCCTCGGTTCCGAGCTGGACTATGGCCTCGTCCTGGTGGCACTGCGTGATATTCCGGAGTCCATTCGCGCCAGTAGCGGTGAACATGGTGTGCAACTTCGCCTGCGTTATCCACTAGATGCGGAGCGGGTGAGAAGCATGCTTCAGCTGGCGCTTCCACAAGCGCGTATCACCACCTGGATGGAACGTTATGGTGAGTTGTTTCGGGCGGTGCAGCTGGAGAAAGCCATGATGTTCGTATTGCTGTTACTGGTGGTTACAGTCGCTGCCTTCAATATCATCTCCGGGCAGGTCATGCTGATTCGGGAAAAGGCATCGGCCATTGCGATTCTGCGAACGATGGGAGCTCGTGCGTCGCAGGTCGCAACGATTTTTCTCCTTCAGGGCATCATGATCGCAGCTGCGGGCATTCTCAGTGGACTCATCCTGGGAGTGTTGGTTACCACCAACATCAATCAAGTCGTCGCAGCCCTGGAGTCCTGGTTCGGGGTTAGCTTTCTGGAAGGCACCTATTTCGTCGAGATCCCGTTCCTGATTCAGGGGTTTGACCTGGGACTGATTGGGGGGCTGGCGGCGGTAATCTGCTTGTTGGCCGCGTACATTCCGGCGCAGCGAGCCAAGCAGATTCACCCGGTGCAGGGTCTGCACGGCTTCTGATTCAGTTCGGGGCGCAGGCGCTCCAATCCGACGTGGTGCCGGAACACTTCACTTCATTCGTTGGGCCAAAGCCGCTGCCTGGCGCCTTTGTTTACGCTTCCGCCAGCGGGTAATCACATGAAATCGCCAGGTCACCCTGACCAGAATGTAAGCTGTAATGCCACCCACCCAACCGCATATGAACGAACCAAACAGCAGCGGATAACCCACATTGACCATGTTGGCCAGTAACCAGTCGAGTGACAGATCAACCTGCTCGATCGAAATTTCTCGCCCGAGCAACCACGCACCAAGCCGGTAGGTGAAGTACAGAACCGGCGGCATTGTCACAGGATTGGTCAACCAGACGAGCGCAAGGCTCATGGGCAGATTGCAACGAAACGCCATTGCCAAAAAACCCGCCGGCAGCATCTGAAATGGCATCGGCAGGAAACAACAGAAGATCCCGATGAACGCTGCGCCTGAGGCCGAGCGCCGATTCAGGTGCCACAGATCTTCGTTCTCAAGGAGATTGCCGAGCGGACGAAGCGCTGGATACTCACGCAACTTGTCGGGGGTTGGCAGATAGCGCTTGATGAAGTTGCGGGGCATAACGTGATTATGCCTACTTGACCGTGACAACTCGATTGCTACCTTTGCCCACTACTCGCTGGCGTCTGGTCGGTCTGACCTTGTTGAGTCTCGCAGCGATTGCATGGACCAGCCACAGCCATGTCCGTGCGCTGGACGAGAGACTGGTTGATGAGTGTTTTCTTCAGGCGGGGTCCGTCCTGGTCCGCAAAGTTCAGATCGCCGCTGGAAAATCACCTTTTGCTCAAGTCACCGTAGAACTTGATGACGCCGCGGATGACGGCGCGCGCTTTATGCAGAACGGCAAACGAAGAACCTGCGCACTTCCTGACCACACTTTGCTGCGTCTGGGCTGGCCGCTGCAGACTGGTGTGCCAATACTGGGAGAAGCTTGGCGGATCGACGCAAAAGTGCGTCCGCCGCATGGCTTCGCCAACCCAGGAAGCTTCGACTTCGAGCAGTGGTTATTCAGTGAAGGACTTTCCGGTGGCGGTTATGTCACCGCAGCCGAGCGTATTGCTTCGGTGCCACCAACGTTCACAGAGCGGTATCGGCTACAGATTCGTGCTGAACTAAACAGTGCCAATTATGTGCATGGACCGCTACTTCTGGCACTGGCAATTGCCGACACCACAAATATGGACCCGGCGTCGTGGATCACCTTGCGCAACACCGGAACGATTCACCTGCTGGTGGTCTCCGGTTTGCATATCACTATGGTGGCACTACTCGCATCGCTACCGGGTTGGTTGATTGGCAGAGCGTTGACGCTCTATCGGTCTGACTGGCCTTCGGCCTGGCCGGCGGCGATCACCGGTGTGTTGGGCGCGGCCGGTTACACAGCGTTCACCGGTATGGCAGTGCCCGCACTGCGCGCCGTCATCATGTTGATCGGCGTGACCACTTTCCTGCTGTTGGCGCGGCGATTGGGTGCCTGGACGGTTTTTATCCTCGTTTTCTGGATTGTCGTTTGTCTCGCACCGCTGTCCATTCTTGCTCAGGGGTTCTGGCTGTCCTTTGGGGCAGTGGCAGTCCTCATGCTCGCCTTTGGTTGTCGCGTTCGTGCTGCAGGTCAAACCTCGGTAGTGCGGATCACGTTGGAGACACAATACGTACTCGGCTTTGTGATGGTGCCATGGCTGGCTCTGACCGTTGGTCAGTTTGCTATCTCTGGGCTCTGGGTGAATGTGCTGGTTGTTCCGCTGGTGAGTGCGGCTGCGATCCCGGCGGCTGTCTCTGGTTGTGCGCTGTTACCGTTTTTTCCCATCGTGGCGGGTTGGTGTTTCAACGTGGCGGACCTGACCATGGCGCTGGTCATGGCTGTTCTGGAAAGCGCGGGCAGGCAGCCGCCCCGATTGTTGGCAGATCTCCCTTGGCCTTTGTTGTTGCTGGCCCTTGTTGCCGGATGTCTGTTCGTGATGCCGGTACCGATTTCGGTGCGGGTGCTCCTGCTGCCGGTTTGGGCGTTGGTTTTTACCCCTGCCTGGCCTCGACTGCCCGCAGGTGAATTCAGGCTGCATGTGCTTGATGTTGGACAAGGGAGCGCAGCGCTCGTTGAAACAAGACAGCAGACGTGGATATTTGATTCTGGCCCGGCTTTTTCTTCAGGATTCGACACCGGAGAGGCGGTTGTCGCTCCGGCCGTTGCCAGTCTGCCAACACGAACTCCGAAGTTTCTGACCATCAGTCACTCGGATCTGGACCATGCCGGTGGCGTGACGTCCTTGTTAAGGCGCTACCCGGGGATCAAAACCTTCGGTAGTGCAGGTACGAACGCAAGGTACGATTGCCATGAGCCGCGCACATTTGTACAGGACGGCGTGCGCTTTACCTTTCTTGGTAGTGCCGCGATGCACAATGCCGTTGCTACCAATGACCGCTCTTGTGCGTTGCTGGTCGACAACTCGGAGCACGCGATTCTGCTTACCGGGGACAGCAGTGTTGTCGTGGAAATGAGTTTGCTCAGGCAGGTAACGGATGCGGTGCGTCAACGCATACGAGTCGTGCTGGTGCCGCATCATGGCAGTCGTTCATCGTCGTCGCTCGCCTGGGTGCGCCTGTTGCGACCGGACTTTGCGTTGATCAGTGCAGGTGTCTCCAATCCATTCGGTCACCCGCATCCCACCGTGGTCGATCGTTACCAGGCCTACGGTGCTACGGTTGCCAATTCGGGTCGTGATGGGCGCCTCATCTGGAGCACTCTGGCACCTGACGAACTGGAAAGGTACAGGGAGACGAGTTGGCGTTACTGGGCGGGTCTACCATCGACAGATCCACCATCGACACGCCCACCATCGACATAGCGGATACCTTTTTTTAGCGCTGAGATCAGTTCTCGCTTTTCGTCCGTTGGCAAGAAGCTGCCTATTTCAAATCGTTCATCCCGGTAACGCAGCAACACACGCGTTTCGCGCCACGGGTGACGATTCGGTTCCACGTGAAACCGCGTAAAGAAACGTTCAAATTGACGTGTGTCAGCTTGTTGAACTTCGGCGTCACGCTGACCGGTTTGCAGGGTCACCATTTCTGGTTCTAGAACAATGACTTCCTGACGATAACCCCGCCGCACACACAGCCACAGGCAAGCCAGCAGGACGGAAAGTTCGAGCACGCTGAACGGCAGAATCATCCAGTAACCACGCAGCGCGAAGGAAGCGGCGATCGACAGTGAAATGGAACACAACACGGCGAGAAACCAGATATTTGCCTTCCAGGTCCAGGACTGGTTTGGGCGCAACACATATCGCACAGCACTGCTAGCGTTATCGATACGGGCTTCTATCATTCCCTGCGGTTCGCCTCCTTGGGCTCAATATTACAACTCCGTGTGCCATCAGGCGTTGAAAACGAAGCGGTCGCCCGCATCTTAACAGCTGTCAGGAACAACTTCGGAGTGGGCGATGCGCCTTGAACGGATGACCAACGCGTTACAGAACGCGCTATCTGATGCTCAGTCATTGGCAGCCGGGAAAGATCACGCGGCGATTGAACCCCTCCATCTATTCGCCGTCATGCTCGAGCCGGGTCCGGCCAACGTGCAGAAACTGCTGGTAGCGGCTGGTGCGGATACCAATCTGGCTCGCGAACGGACTCAGGCACAAGTTGATTTATTGCCCAAACTCGGCAAACCGACGGGCGACATCAACGTTTCGCCGGGCCTGAGCCGTTCCATGACTCTCGCTGATGGGCGTGCGAGCAAACAAGGCGACAAATTTGTTTCGGTTGAAACCATGCTCCTGGCGCTATCGCGTGATGAGAGTGTCGCTCGCTTGCTTCGGCAACTGGGTGTTACGGATGCCGCACTTGAAAACGCAGTCGAGTCTCTTCGAGGAGGACAAAAAGTGGCTGATCAGAACGTCGAAGAAGGTCGTGAAGCGTTGGAAAAATACACGATGGACCTCACGGAACGCGCGCGAGCCGGCAAGCTTGATCCTGTCATCGGTCGGGACGATGAAATCCGCCGCACCATCCAGGTTCTGCAGCGGCGCACCAAAAACAATCCCGTGCTTATCGGTGAGCCGGGGGTGGGCAAGACGGCGATCGTCGAAGGACTCGCACAACGAATCGTCAATGGCGAAGTGCCTGAAGGGTTGAAGGACAAACGAGTTTTATCGCTCGACATGGGCGCTTTGATCGCCGGCGCTAAATTCAGGGGCGAATTTGAAGAGCGCCTCAAGTCGGTGCTCAGTGATCTGGCCAAGCAGGAAGGTAGCGTCATCCTTTTCATCGACGAACTGCACACCGTGGTCGGCGCGGGCAAGGCAGAGGGTTCGATGGATGCCGGAAACATGCTGAAACCGGCGCTTGCACGAGGTGAGTTGCACTGTGTGGGCGCAACCACGCTTGATGAATACCGGAAGTACATCGAAAAGGACGCCGCGCTCGAGCGCCGCTTCCAGAAGGTGCTGGTCGACGAACCCAGTGTGGAAGATACGATTGCAATTCTGCGGGGGCTGAAAGAGCGCTACGAACTGCACCATGGCGTCACGATTACCGACCCGGCGGTCGTTGCCGCTGCGAAGCTCTCGCATCGATATATCACTGACCGCCAGCTGCCAGACAAGGCCATCGATCTGATCGACGAGGCGGCGAGCCGTATCCGCATGGAAATGGACTCAAAACCCGAAGAAATGGATCGGCTGGAGCGCCGTACTATCCAGCAAAAAATGGAGATCGAAGCACTCAAGAAGGAAACCGACGAAGCGAGCAAGCAGAGGCTTGCGGATCTGCAGGCTTCCGTTCGGGACCTTGAAGCGCAGTACGGCGCGCTGGACACGATCTGGTCCGCAGAAAAAGCGTCGCAACGAGGTGCCAAGGAAATCATGGAGTCGCTGGACGCTGCGAAAATCGAGTTCGAGAATGCGCGGCGGAAGGGTGATCTGACCCGAATGTCAGAGCTGCAGTACGGCCGCATCCCGGAGCTTGAAAAGGCGCTCGCGATCAGCGCCCAGCCAGTTGCCAATCAACTCGTCTCTTCCAGCGTGACAGCTGAAGAAATCGCTGCGGTAGTTGCCAAGTGGACTGGCATTCCGGTCGACAAGCTGCTTGAAGGACAGAAGGACAAGCTGCTCCGACTCGAAGAGGACTTGCACCAGCGTGTCGTGGGTCAGCACGAAGCCGTACAAGCGGTTGCCGAAGCGGTCAGGCGCTCGCGAGCAGGTCTCTCCGATCCGAATCGGCCAAATGGGTCGTTCATGTTTCTTGGGCCAACCGGTGTTGGCAAGACGGAGTTGTGCAAGGCTCTGGCCGTGCTGCTCTTCGATAGTGAGG
>JAYSTS010000082.1:0-3084 GCA_043719475.1 Gammaproteobacteria bacterium
GAAGGGACGGAGTGATAGACAATGACCCCGGCATCCTTCAAACGCTCAACATGCCGACGGGGACTGCCTGCCGATGTCGTCACAAAGCGAACGCCATTGGCCAGCAGCCAATCCAGAATCTGCTTCTCCATATCTTCGTTCTGACGCAGGAACATGATCGGCAGATTGACGCCGAAGGGCTGATCCGTGGCGGCCTTGATCGCGGCGAATTCGCGGCGGGTGATGGCCACGTCCACACTGGAGGTTTCCATCATGCCAAGTGCACCAGCCTTCGAGACCGCCGTCGCCAGTTGCGCTCGTGCGATCCAGGTCATCGGCGCCTGAATGATCGGGTAACGTGCACCGGTATGTTTGAGCACCCGGTTGCCGGCAAAATCTTCTGGCATCACAGTCCTTCCAGCGGTAGATCAGGACAGTGGACCGCCGAACCGTGAGACTGTCAACCGGCCCAGGATTGGGTGATTGCCTTTGCCGCTGGCTTGTCCCATCCTCGCGACTGCTCGATCAGCGATCCATGCCCAGCTCAAACAACGCAAATTCCCACACTGGGCCGTCACCCCGTAATCTGCTGGCCATCGTTCTGGCCTTCGCAGTGATTTATCTTGTCTGGGGTACGACCTATCTCGGCATTGCCTATTCACTGCAGTCCATTCCTCCGTTCATCTCCGGTGCGATTCGATTTCTGCTGGCCGGGTTGGCGATGTTCATATGGCTGGGTATCCGCAGCCGAAATTCCTTTGCTCATGTGCCATGGCGTACGGCAGTTTTTGTCGGCGTTCTCAATTCAGGGATCGGCAATGGCCTCGTCATCTATGCGCAACAAGGGGTCCCATCGGGCGTTGCTGCACTGGTGATTGGCTCAATTCCGGGCATCGTTCTGCTACTGGATGCGCTGTTTTTCACGCGTCGTCTGCCATCCGTCATTCCGCTGATTGGCATGGCGGTCGCACTTACCGGGGTAGGTCTCATGGCCAACGACATGGGTAATCTGACCGAGCGGGCCAAACCACTCTATGTGTTCGCACTTCTGTTCGCAGCCGCCGGCTGGGGGCTGGGCACGTTATTGCAGAAGGGCGCTGTGCGGCCTGAGACCGTGCTTGGCTTCACTTGCGTGCAGATGCTCGTGGGTGGGGTCTTTCAGGGAGGACTCAGCATTCTTGATGGCGAATGGCAGACCTTCCAGTTTGCCGAGGTCACCACGACCTCATGGCTCGCTCTGCTCTACCTCATCGTGCTGGGCAGCATCCTTGCCTTCAACTGTTACCTTTGGTTACTGACGCAGGTCTCGGCCGCTGCGGTAACGACGTATGCACTGATCAATCCAGTGATTGCGATGTGCCTTGGGGCTCTGCTGCTGAACGAACTGATTACACCGCTCGCTGTAATCGCCGCCGTTATGGTTCTCGGCGGCGTTGCATTGATACTGTTCGAGGGTTTCTGGAAACGACGAATCGCGCGTCAGCGCGCTACCGGTTGAGCAACAGGCTCAGGCGGTCGACCACAGTGGTGAAGATGCCTTCATCACCCGATCCATCTTGATCATCGATACCACCGGCTCGTCACCATCCAGCAGCACAGACTCCATCCAGAAGATCTCGGTCTTCGGACTGTCGCCGATTGCAAGCGCCCTACCTTTCAGAATGTAATTCTTGCCGGTTACCGGCTGCCTCCGGTGATAGGTAATTTCAATCGCCCCAAACAAGCCCACAAACCGCCCACGGGTAATGGCGATGTCCTTTTCGACGCCACGCATGGCATGGACCAGTGTTGACAGCGGTGGTACACGGCCGTCGGTCGCACCAGGATAACCGAACATCGCCATCGGCTCGGTGATGACGCGCAGCTGGCGGTCGATGCCATCAGCGGGAATCTGGATGGTGAACGGAGAGCACCACTCCCCTACGCGAACATCGGCCAGTACCCGGATGTCAGCAGCGGGGCGCACTTCCTTCAGTTTTTCCCGTAGCGCGGATGCTGGGTCGACACCGCCGACCGAGGCTGTGCCGTCCATCACTACGGTGCCCTGCTCATCCAGCATCCCGATACTCATTCGGGTGAGCGCGCCTGATGTCACTGAAGGTTGGCCAACACAGCGCACCGGATCGCCATCCGTGGTCGCCGAGCGGAAATACAAGGAGATTGTGCCGTCGGTGAGCCATCGTTCGCCCAGATGCTCAATCAGAAACGGTGGAAACTGCTCCATGTGAATGGAGCCTGCAACGGTACCTCCGTCAAAACCCAGCGTCTGCGCCGTCTCGTCATCATGGATGCCGCCCTTTTCGTTGGCGGAGGTATTGCGGGGGCGACGCCAAGGTCCATTAAAAGCGTAAGTGGTCATGCGGTTTCCTTATCGAAGGTCTGAAAAATCAGACCTTCCGTACTCAAAGTCCCAATACCTGTTTGGCCATGATGTTGCGCTGCACCTCATCGGACCCGCCAGCGATGCTGGCCGACCGGGCGATCAAGTATTGCTGCATCTCTTCCTGGCACCAGTTCGGTCCGATCCGATCTGCGGCGATTTCAAAATCGACGAGCGGATAAGGCAGCGCAAACCAACCGGCAGCCTCAATCAGTAGTTCAGTCAAGCGCTGGACAATCTGCGTGCCCTTGAGTTTAAGGAGGGATGACTGAACACCCGGCGCCTGACCTTCAGCAGTTTCTGCCAAGGTTCGCAGTTCTGTGACTTCCAGTGCTTCAAGCTCGGTTTCCAGCAGATCAAGCCTGCGTGTGAACATCTCATCATCCAGTGGCGTTTGGGCGGCCCTGTCGGCCGCCCTGTCTGCAAGAGCTTGTTTGATCACACCCAGTTTGCGGCGAGACTCAGCGACAAACGCAAGACCGGTGCGTTCGTGTGTCAGCAGGCCCTTGGCATAGGTCCAACCCATTCCTTCAGCGCCAATACGATCTTCAATCGGAACACGAACACCAGTGAGCGTGACCCGATTCAGGGTATGACGACCGTCGATCGAAATGATTGGAGTGACCGCAATGCCCGCGTCACGCATGTCGATCAGAAAAAACGTGATACCGGCCTGTTTTTTTCCTTGATTCGACGTCCGGGTGAGACAGAACATGCGATCGGCA
>JAYSTS010000083.1:0-6964 GCA_043719475.1 Gammaproteobacteria bacterium
AAGCCGAACCGCAGACCATTCGCCTGACCGACTACCAGCCACCTCGGTATCGCACCGAGCGGGTTGATCTGCATGTTGACATCCGCGATGGGGAAACCACTGTCAGCAGCACGCTTACGGTACGACGGCATGGCGCAGCCGGCAGTCTTGAACTCGATGGCGACGGATTGCAGCTCGACTCTGTCAGCGTCAATGGCGTGCTGCTGAATGACAACGAGTATGAAGCGACTCCGGATCGACTGGTGATTCACGACCCAGGTACGCAAGCCGAGATCCACATCGTCAATCGCATCCACCCGGAAACCAATACGGCGCTGATGGGGCTGTACAAGTCGAAGACAATGTACTGCACACAGTGCGAGGCTGAAGGATTTCGTCGGATCACCTACTACCAGGATCGACCCGATGTCCTGGCCCGTTTCACCACCACCATCGAAGCCGATGCGCAGCGCTTTCCGGTGTTGCTTGCCAACGGCAATCGAGTCGGCGAGCAGGTGACAGATGGTCGACGGACCGTCACTTGGGAAGATCCGTTCCCGAAACCGTCCTACCTGTTTGCTCTGGTGGCGGGAGACCTTGCGCACATTGAAGATCGGTTTGTCACCATGAGTGGACGCGAGGTGAAGCTTTTCATCTACTCCGAACCACACAACATTGGCCAGTGTGGTTACGCCATGGATGCGCTGAAGCGATCCATGCGCTGGGATGAAGAGGTGTTTGGCAGAGAATACGATCTCGACATCTTCATGATCGTTGCTGTTGAAGACTTCAACATGGGGGCGATGGAAAACAAGGGGCTCAACGTCTTCAACACGTCGTGTGTGCTGGCGTCTCCGGATACGGCGACGGACCTGGCCTATCAACGTGTCGAAGCCGTGGTTGCGCACGAGTATTTCCACAACTGGTCCGGCAATCGTGTGACCTGTCGTGACTGGTTCCAGCTGAGTCTCAAGGAAGGCTTCACGGTGTTTCGCGACGCCGAATTTTCTGCGGACATGAACTCGCGCACGGTGAAACGGATTGAGGACGTACAATTTCTGCGAAGTGTCCAGTTTGCCGAAGATGCCGGTCCGCTCGCCCATCCGGTGCGGCCAGCGTCCTACATTGAAATCTCCAACTTCTACACCGTCACGATTTACGAAAAAGGCGCGGAAGTGGTGCGCATGCTGCAGACGCTGCTTGGGCGCGAGAAATTCCGGCGCGGGTCAGATGTCTACTTTTCGTTGCATGATGGAAAGGCGGCAACCACCGATGATTTCCTCGCTGCCATGCAGGCGCAGACCGATATCGATCTCACTGTGTTCCAGCGGTGGTATACCCAGGCAGGGACACCGGTGGTAAGCGTTGAAGCGAAGGAAGAAGGCGCGGAGCTGGTGCTGAAGTTTTCCCAGAGTTGTCCTGCGACGCCCGGACAGCCCGAAAAGGAGGCTTTCCACATTCCCATGCTGATGGGAATGCTCGATTCACGCGGTAACGCGCTGTCATGGAATGGGTTGATGCTCTCGGGCGATGTACATACGGAAGTTCGGGAGGGCGATCTGCTGGTCCATCTCGACAAGCCGGTGCACACCCTGCGAATCAAGGGGGCCGGTACTGGTGCGGTACCGAGTCTGCTGCGTGGGTTCTCGGCGCCGGTACGATTGGAAATGGCAAGGTCACCAGCGACGCTCGCAGTCCTTGCTGGTCACGACGCCGATGGATTTGCACGGTGGGATGCGTTGCAGAGCCTGCTGGTGGGCGAGATTTCGCGACTGCGAACAGCGCCCGGTGACATCGATACCGTGGTCGTTGAGGTGTTTCGCACATTGCTCGATCAGGCCCTGGTGGCAACGGATGCAGAGTCCCGCTTCCTGTTGGCCGCCATGCTGGCCTGTCCTGACGAAGCTTATCTGTTCGAATCCATTGCACCGGTGCAGGTGGAAACGATCTGCGATGCACGCGACCGCCTGATGGGCGATATCGGTCGAATCCTGCATGCTCCGTGGAAAAAGCTCTACCAGATTTGCCAGACACGTCAGGCGTTTTCGCCGGCAGCGGGTGCGATGGCGCAGCGAACGCTTGCCAATGTCGCGCTCGGTTATCTCGCGGCCAGCGGGAGTGCTGCCGAAGTCGAAGCACTGCTGGTCGGGCAATTCGAGTCGGCAGACAACCTCACGGATCGACGGGCAGCACTGGTGGAAATCTGCGCTGCATCCTCACTTTCAGCTGAGTTGCGTGCATCCATCTGTCAGCGGTTCTATGAACGCTTCAAGTCAGAAGCGCTGGTTGTTGATGGCTGGTTCTCCGCGCAGGCGGCGAGTCGCCTCACCAATCTTGAGGGTATGCAGGCGCTTGAAGGTCACCCGGCCTTTGACGTTCGCAATCCCAACAAGGTGCGGGCGCTGTATAGCGCCTTCGCTGCGCGCAACTTCCGTGTGTTTCACGCCATCGATGGGTCTGGGTACCGGTTCATCACCGATCGGGTTCTACAACTGAACGAATTCAATCCGCAGATCGCTTCGCGGCTGACCACGGAACTGACGCGGTTTCGACGCTACGATTCCGTGCGTCAGAGACTGATGCGAGCGGAGCTTGAGCGGATTGCCGCTGCACCAAACCTGTCGCGGGATGTTTTTGAAGTGGTCACCAAGAGCCTGGCGGGCGCATAAGTTTCAGCTGCTTATCGCACATAGAGGGGCGGTAGTACTGCGCGGGTTTGGCCGGGCTTTGTCCGGTTCAACCTGCGGACCAGTTTGAGCGAATCCTGCATCGCCCGATCGAGATCTGCCGCACTCACGTTGGCGGCGAAACGCTGATTACCTGATCTGCACAGCAACTGCCACTCCGGTTCGTTGACGAGTTGTTGCAGCGCCTCGCTGCGTCTGACCACGTGGTGCAGCATCGCGCAGTGGATGATCGCCTCCCGCAAGACGTGCAGATCCTTGTTGTGAACGGCACTGCGCGCGGCGGCAGACCAGTTGATGGTGGAGCTGTCCTTTCGAGGGCGAAACCTGAGGATTGCGAATATCGTCAAACTCAGGAGAGCTGCCACCCATGCGGGCCACCAGCGGACGGGAAGGGCAGGCGTGGTTTGTGTGTTGTCACCTGCGGATGTTGTGGCTGCCTGGTCTAACGAAGTCTTCGACGATGGAACAGGTGGCTTCTCACCTGAAATGTTCAATATCCGGGCAGGCAGTCGAGTCAGTCGGATCTGCTTGTTTTCGGTATCCCACCAGCTGATGTCGACGCCGGGAATTTCGATGGTGCCACCCCAGGCCGGTACAAAGCTGTCGTTCTGTACGCGTTTGCCGTTGACGGATTCGCCTCTCGTGTCGTCTTCAAGTACTGGCGCTTCCGGGTATTGCCGGATCAACTCGTTGTCAAAGGAAGTTGCTGGCGGTGGTATCGACGAGCCAGTATTACCCGTTGCAGCGATCTCGATCGTTCGACGCAGCGAAGCGCCAGCCTTTATGTTCGGGACATCAGGATCCCATTGTTCACGAATCGAAAGGTCTGCGGCCGGGAACCAGGGTTTGCCTGCTGGCCACGACGCCGGAATCGGCAGTACGTTGATGCTCTTGTCAGCTGCCATGACCTGCACACCACGCCGTACATCATTGAGCCGCACCGAACTCTGAACTGAAAACCCCGGGATGTTGAACTGTCCACTACGCTCCGGAAAAATGGCGTAGCGTTGTTCAAGCACGCCGTAGCGTGTGTCGTTTTTCATGGTGATGTCCTGGGTGGTTTCACCCAGTGGCAACACGACAGCGTCTGCGATCACCGGTGCTCCGGGCAGATCGCCGTAGATCTGTACACCGGCAGTGTAGTAAAGCGTTCGTGTGTAGCGTACCTGGGCCTGGACGTACACTTCGCTGCGGTCGACGGCGATGTCGAAATAGACGAGTTGGTCGATTTCATTCTGCAAGGTGGAGGCCACGGGTCGTACATTGACGGCGATCGGATCGCTGCGCTCACCATCTAGTGAAAGCGGTGGAATGGTCAGCTGACCGGTTCGTTTGGGGCGAAGGGTGATGAGCAGATCAACCCAGCTGGTGATCTCGCCGTTGACGACACGCAGCTGACTTTGTGTGCTGGTCGCCTCAACCTCGAAGTCAGCATCCAGCGGCGTGAGGTCAAGGCCTTCGACGTCGTCAGTTCCCGTGATACGCACCTGCAGCTGCATGGACTGCATGATGTCGAGCTCACGTGGCTGCACTTCGGTGAGTATTGCCGCACGTAGCTCCGAGACGTAAACCAGAATGCCAATGGCAAATAGCAGGTAAAAACCGCGCTTCACCATATTTTGTCCCCTTGGCGGTATCGATAGTCACCCTCGCGCAGTCGCTGCTGGTTTTCGTACTGGAACTTGCGCCTCAGGAGTCCACCAGGATCATCGGGTACGCGGCGCAGCCACTGCTCCATGGCATCGGACTGCTCGTCCCGCGATTGTGCCTGCTGCTCCTTGTCGCCTTCCTTGGGCTCCTCGGGCTCGCCTTGTTCCGCCTGATTCTGTTCTTCCTTTCCGGGTGGAGTTTTGTCCTGGGCGCTGGGCTCCTGCGCGTCCTGTCCCTGCTGGTTAGCGCCGCTACTGTCACCGTCGCGGGATTGTTCGCTCTGGTTTTCGCTCTCCTGTTGCTGTTCGTTGTTGTCTTGTTCGCTGGCTTGTTGTTGTGCCTCTTTCTGCTCTTCCAGAAGCGCCTTGTTGAAGGTGGCGTCTTCGTGTTCGGGGTCGCGGGAGAGCACTGAGTCGTAGGCAACAATGGCGCCGTCCAGATCACCTGCGCGGGCGAGCGCATTGCCGAGATTGTAGGTATTGCGGACATCGTCGAGGCCAGTGAAGGACCCAACGGCAGAGGAGTAATTACCAGCCCGATATTCAGCCACACCGCGCCAGTCTTTTCGTTCGGTGAGCGTTGCGGCACGTTCCGGCTCGCCGCCTCTCAGCGCTGCGTACGCCTGTTGGTCATCGCGGTGCCAGAGGTTTTCCCAGATGCCGGCATGACTGTCGAGTGGCATGACACACAAGGCGAGACCGGCGATGACCCCACGACGGAAGCCGAATAACAGGAGTGGTAACGCGATCACTGCCAGCCAGTAACCGAGGTCGTGCCACAGATCAAACTCGCGTTCCACCTGGCTGAGTTCGTCTTCACCGGGCAATGTTGTCCCCAACACTGTGTCGAGGTCGGAATCGCCCAGCACCACCCGTGCATACTTGCCATACCCGAGCTCCGCACTTTCCGCGAGTCGTTCTTCATCGAGTCTCGCGGTGATCACTTCGCCTTCCCGAGTTGTCAGGAATTGCCCCGGTTGCTGCACGAAATCGAGGGGAATCGGTGCGCCGCCCGGCGTTCCGATCCCCAGTATGGAGATTGGAAACATCGGGTCGCGGTAATCCGTAATGTCGGCGAGGTTATCGATGCCATCGGTGACCAACAGGATGCGACCCTTACGCAGATGCGCATTGGTGAAGAGGGTGCTGACCACTTCCAGTGCCGCCGCTGGTCGACTTCCGGCGACTGGCATGATGGCGGGTTCCAGCGATTCCAGCAGATTGATGATGGTCTTGGTGTCGTCGGTAAACGGGACGACGGCGTGCGCACTGCCGGCCCAGGCGACCAAGCCTGTGACCCCTTCTTCACGATAACGCAGGATGTCGATGATCTTCTGCTTAGCGCGGGTCAGTCGCGATGGTTCAACGTCCTGTGCATACATCGACAAAGACAGGTCGAGTGCAATGACCAGTGCATCTGCTTTCTGTTCAACTGGCTGCGGCAGTCGTTCGAAGGTAGGACCCGCGAGCCCCAGCAGGGCAGTGATCAATACCAGCAGAAGTGGCCAGTGGGCACGTTTGCCAGTGCCGCTTCGCTGATCATCGAGCAACACCGACAGCAGCTCAGGGTCGACACTGCGCTGCCAACGTGCGGTGATTTGTTGGCGCCGAAGCCAGAGCCAGTAGAGGAATCCAACCGGCACCAGTGCCAGGAGCCACCACGGGCGCAACAGGTGCAGGTTCTGGAGGATCTGCTCAGGCCGCATGGGCACCTCGCCGCATGACCGGCAGGAGCATCGTCAATACTAGTAAAACCAAGCCGCCACCGAGCGGCCATGGGAAAAGCGACTGAATGGGACGAAACAGCTCCGGCTCCTGCTCAACCGGTTCAAGCGCATCAATCTGGGCATAGATCTGCGCCAGTTCTGCAGGATTTTCCGCCCGGTAGAATTGTCCTCCGGTCAATTCCGCGACCTGGTTGAGCGCGTCTGCGTCGAGATCCGCTGAAGGATTGACGATGCGGTTGCCAAAGCGGCCGAATAATCCGGGCACCCGCATCTCGGTGGCACCGACACCAATCGTGTAAATCTTCACGCCGACACTGGCGGCGAGTTCCGCCGCTTTCACCGGTGCAACTTCGCCAGCATTGCTGGCGCCGTCCGTCAGCAGAATGATCACCCGATCGCCGTCCGGTCGCTGGCGCAGTCGCTTGACGCCAAGTCCGATGGCGTCGCCAACGGCGGTCTTGCCACCGGCTATGCCAATCGGCGCTTCTGTTAGCAGCGTACGCACGGTTTCCAGATCAAACGTCAATGGCGCCTGCAGATAGGCATTGGTACCAAACAGGATGAGTCCAACACGATCACCACCGCGCAATTCCAGGAAAGCGTTGATCACCTGTTTGACGATACTCAGCCGATCGACGTAACGGCCAGCGAGTTCCATGTCTTCGGTACCCATGCTGCCGGAGATGTCGATGGCCAGGATCAGATCGCGTCCGGTCACAGGCAATGCAACCGGTTCGCCGGTCCACTGTGGGCGGGCAGCCGCGGTCACCAGTGCAATCCAGGCCAGCGTCAACAACAGGAGCGCCAACGGAAATCCAGAATGTCTGCGTCGCACGCTGATGCTGCCTGTTTCAAATTGATAGGCGGTCAGTGCAGGTACTGTCAGGGCCGGTTGTTCGGCCTCGGCGTGACGGCGCCACAG
>JAYSTS010000084.1:0-6955 GCA_043719475.1 Gammaproteobacteria bacterium
CACGGATGCCCGGAAAGAGCCGTTCACCGGCTTTCAGTTTGCGGATGAGATTGTTGCGCATCTCCACTTTGACCGGCGTGGGCTGGTACCCGGATGCTCGCAGCTCACCAAGTGTGGAAATCCGGGGGTGCATCATGTTCAGCCTCTTTGCGCGGGTTACACGGGTGACTCTTGTCGGTATGAACTTACGCAATCCGACAGCGGAATGATAGGGTGCTCAGTGCCGTGTTTCAGCTTCCCCGAATGCCGCTGCCTGTCACAATCGGCAGCGCTGGTTCGTCACACCGGTACATTCACGTTCAGGAGATGATTCATGTGGGTCAGGGTGATTGCCGGCATCGCCGCGCTGGGTCTTGCGGCGAACGGACTGGACATGTTGTTGCGGCCACTGGAGTGGTACCACTCACTGGCGAGCGTCGAGCACACCGGCCCTTTCAACGGCCACTTCGTGCGTGATGTCGGCGTTGCCTATCTGGCTGCTGCTCTTGGAATTGGTCTGGCCGCCTGGCGCACCGACTGGCTCATACCGGCCGGCAGCACTGCGCTCGTGTTTCTCGGAGTGCACGCTGGGCTGCACCTCGTTGAGTGGGAGCAGGGTCACGCTGCAGCATTGCATGCGGGATGGGTCGACCACGTTGGCGTTTACCTGCCACCGCTGCTGTTGATCCTCTGGATGTATTTTGGCAGCTCTTCGGGCAGCCGTTCAGGCATCAGGGAGAAACCACATGCTTAACTGGATTCTGCACCGTGTGCTCGATCGTGCCTTCGCCCGATTTCAGTACGATGCGACTTACCTACATGACGTTCTGGATACCTCAACATCCGGACTTATGAAGTTCCTGATGGCACAGCCGATGAACCAGCATCGCAAGGGGATAACCAAGGAAGCCTGGTATGCCGCAAAGATAACCACCATCCGGCATGAAGACTGCGGTCCGTGTGCTCAGTTGGTAGTTGATATGGCGTTGCAGGATGGTGTGGGCAGTGCGGTGGTGAAGGCCATCGTAACGCGTGATTTCAGTCGGCTTACATCGGATGCCGAACTCGGTCTGCGGTTTGCCGAAGCGGTTGCCGCGCATGAGTCAACCGATCAATGGCGCGAGGACGTCATGCGGCGCTTTGGTCATGATGGCCTCGTCTCCCTGGCGTTTGCCATGGCTCAGACGCGGACCTATCCGACCATGAAACGCGTGTTGGGTTACGCGCATGCATGTGAACGATTGCGTATTGGAAACGACGAGATCGCGGCAGTGCGTTTTACGTGACCGAGATTTTCGAAACGCACCGCCCACGACTGTTGGCCCTGGGTTATCGAATGCTCGGCGGTCGGGCAGAAGCGGAAGATCTGGTACAGGAGGCATGGCTGCGCTGGTTATCCGTTGATCCCTCATCGATCGACTCACCAGCCGCCTGGTTGACCACTACCATGTCGAGGCTGTGTATCGATGAACTCAGAGCACGCAAGGTACGTCAGGAAAACTACGTCGGACCCTGGCTGCCGGAGCCGTGGTTTGAGGAGCCACTCAGTCCGTCGCCAGAAGCACTCACCGAGCTGGAACTTGCAGACGATCTCTCCATGGCCTTCCTGCTGTTGCTGGAACGGTTGACCCCGGAGGAACGGGCCGCTTTTCTGCTGCACGACATCTTCGAGATGTCTTATACCGAGATCGCGTCGGTTGTCGACAAACGGGAAGATGCCATTCGTCAGACGATTTCGAGAGCTCGAAAGCGGGTCGTTGATGAGCGCCCCCGATTTCGTGCTTCGATCAGGCAACAGCAGGAGCTGGCCGCGAAGTTTCAACGCGCGATTGGCCTTCGGGATCCCATCGCGTTGGCCAGCTTGTTCATTCCGGATGCCGTGCTCATAACCGACGGCGGTGGCAAGGCTCTTGCGGCACTCAGACCGATTGTTGGCGCGACAAAGATCGCCATGTTTTTCCTTGGCATTACCCGCGATGCCAAGCCAGGTGATCTACGTTTCGAGTTTCGCTGGATGAACGACGCCATCAGTCTGCTCGCGTTCGATGCACAGGGTAAGCCGGTGATTGCACTGGGCTTTGATGTGCGGACAGACGGGATAGCCGGGTTATACGCGGTTCGCAATCCGGACAAGTTGGGTGGGTTGACGCACACTCCTGATGGTGAGAATCCCGAAGAATGCATCATGGAGTGCGTGGTCCTGACGCCATCGCCCGGCGGGCAGCCACGTGGACCGGCAGCACCGGTGCACAATCCTCGGACCCGACGATGATTGGGTGGATGCACCGGAATTGGGTATGCTTGCCAAAGTCTTCAATCAGGACGTGGTGAACATGCCTGAGGTGCAGCGTGGCCTGAAAGCCATGAAGAAGGGTGAGATGATTTTCGCCAACTATGGCGAAACCAAACCCCGGCACCTTCACAAACTGCTCAAGGAGTGAATCACCAAACCCTGATAGAAGTCGTTCATCACCAAATTGTTGGGGCGGTAGAGACGATGACTGAGCAGGCGGCCGACGAGTTCCAGACTCCTTACGAGATCATGGGTGACCAGGGTGTGCGCAATCTGGCGAGTGCTTTTTATGACGTCATGGATGCCCTTCCGGAACTGGAGAAGATTCGTGAGATGCACGCCAAGGATCTGAGTTCGGTTAAACGGATGCTGGCAGCCTACCTCACACAATGGATGGGTGGCCCGCCCGTGTACCTCGCGGTGAAGGGCACGGTGTGTCTGACCGAGCCCCACGCGCCTTACAACATAGGTCCGGTAGAACGCGATTTGTGGCTCAAGTGCATGGATCTCGCGCTCGACAAGGTTGGCGCCAGCGAGTCATTGAAGATCATGTTGCGCGAGCCCTTCAAGCGCGTTGCCGAAACCGTTCGCAACAGTGATGGCAAGCCGAAAGTCCGAGATCCCAATATCATCGCCGTCGGTTGAGTCAGCAGGCGCCTCTAGGAGCGGTCTCCCGACCGCGATTATCGGCGAAATCGAGGATCGCTTTTGTAGGAGCGGTCTCCCGACCGCGATTGTTGTGGTCCTCGAAGATCGCGATCAGGAGATCTACAACAGCTTCGGCCTTCTTGTGGGAGGTCTCCTGACCGCGATCAGACCCTCTCAGATCTTCACCATCCCGCCATCCACCATCAACGTCTGGCCGGTGATATTCACCGCGTTGTCAGAAACAAGGAAGACCACGGCATTGCCGATGTCTTCCACCGTCTGCTCCCGACGCAGTGGTGTTCGATCGAAGATGGTCGGGTAGTCACCGCGTGCGATACCTTCGAACCAGACACGCGCGTCCATGCCCTTGAATTCGGGAATGGTCTTGACGGCCCGCTTAGCATTGCCGAGCCACGCGTCGGTCCAGACGATACCCGGGGCGACGGCGTTGACGTTGATGTTGAGTGGACCGAGCAACTCGGCCATCGTCTGTGTGTAACTGACCAGCGCAGCCTTCATCGCACCATACGAGGGATGGGTAAAGGTTTCGAGCATCTTGTCCGAGAGCGATGCGCGCCCGGCGATGGAGGAGATATTCACGATCTTGCCGCTGCGTTGTGCCTTGAAGTGCGGCAGGACGGCTTCGGTCATGAGCACCGCAGGTTTCAGGTTCTGTCCATAGAGGGCATCCCACAGGGCTGCCACTCCGCCCAGCGGTCCTGTTTCGGGCATTGTGTATTCCTTTGGTCCCGCACCCACATTGTTGACGAGGATGTCGACCTGTCCGAATCGTTTGAGCGCAGCATCGACTGCAGCCAGCATCACCTCGGGCTTGGTGATGTCCCCGGGGAAAGCCAGTGCCTGCGCGCCGGCTGCTTCGACTTCGCTTGTCGTGGCAGCGGTAGTTTCGGTTCCCCAAGAGTTCACCACGACGTTAGCCCCGGCTCTGGCCAGCGCCAGTGCGATCCCTTTGCCGATGCCGCGCCCGGCAGCGGTGACGATGGCGGTTTTTCCCTGTAACGACATGCTGATCCCCCTGATGAGTTTCGCGGTAATGTAGCGCAAATCGCTGACTTTGAATCAGACAGGAGGATGCCATGCAGTTACCTCTCGCCCAGACCGCGTACTTTGTGCCGGATATCCGCCGGGCAGCGCTGGACGCGGTACGCAGGTTCGGCGCAGGGCCTTTTTTCATCCTCGACCGGATACCACTGTCCAAGGGCGTACATCGCGGTCGGGACTGTCCCTTCGTGCACTCATCCGCTTACGGTCAGTGGGGATCGGTGATGATGGAACTGGTGCAGCAGGATGTGGAGGGTCCGTCACCGTTTCGCGACATGTACGCACCCGGTGAATCGGGCCTGCATCATATGGCGACGATCGTTGAATCGTTGCCTGCAGCGTACGCGCACTACCAGACTACAGGTCTTGAAGTGGTGACAATCGCGCACACGTTAACCGGCACCGAGTTCGCTTTTATCGACGCAACCAGTAGCCTCGGTCACATGATCGAAGTTTATGAAGGGAGTCAGGGACTGCTCGATTTTTATGCCATGGTGCGCATGGCGAGCGAAGGCTGGAACGGCGCTGACCCGATTCGTGTGCTCGGCTGATATCATCCCCTCACACACCGGCACCCAGACATCATGATCGACTTTGATTTCGGCCTTGGCGAAACCCTGGACATGCTGCGCGACACCGTCGCGCAGTTCGCTGCCAGAGAGATTGCACCACGCGCGGCGGCCATTGACCGCGACAACCAGTTTCCTCGGGATCTGTGGCCGAAGCTGGGTGAACTGGGATTGATCGGTATCACCGTTCCGGAAACCTATGGTGGCGTCGATCTCGGTTATCTCGCCCATTGTGTGGTGATGGAGGAGATCAGCCGGGCATCGGCATCCGTTGGCTTGTCATACGGCGCACACTCAAATCTGTGTGTAAACCAGATCCGTCGGTTCGGCACACAGTCGCAGAAGCGTGCCTATCTCCCCGGTCTGGTCAGCGGCCAATTCCTCGGCGCATTGGCGATGAGCGAACCCAATTCAGGTTCGGATGTGGTGAGTCTGAAACTTCGTGCAACGGAAGATGGTGACCACTTCGTTCTGAACGGCAACAAGATGTGGATCACCAATGGCCCGGGCGCTGATGTGCTGGTGGTCTACGCAACCGTTGATCCCGCATTGAAAGGACGTGGTATCACGGCTTTTCTGATCGAAAAAGGAATGCCTGGGTTCACCACCAACACCAAACTCGACAAGCTCGGGATGCGCGGTTCGGACACGTGTGAGCTGATCTTCCAGGATTGCCGGGTGCGCAAGACGCAGATTCTCGGTGCAGTCGGGCAGGGCGTGAACATTCTGATGAGCGGGCTCGACTATGAACGCGTTGTGCTGGCCGCCGGACCGACCGGCATCATGCGAGCGTGCATGGATGTGGTGATGCCGTATGTGCATGATCGACAGCAGTTCGGACAACCGATCGGTCAGTTCCAGCTGATGCAGGGCAAGATTGCCGATATGTACACCAACATGAATGCGGCGAGAAGTTACGTCTATGCCGTGGCGCGAGCCTGCGACTCCGGCAAGACCACGCGATTCGACGCTGCGGCCTGTATCCTGTTTGCCGCAGAAAAAGCCACCTGGATGGCATCCGAGGCGATCCAGGCGCTGGGCGGCAATGGGTATATCAATGATTTTCCTGCGGGTCGGTTGCTCAGGGATGCAAAACTCTACGAGATTGGTGCCGGCACCAGTGAAGTCAGGCGGATGCTGATCGGCCGAGAGTTGTTCGCTGCAAGTTGAGGCCGCAGATCGGATAGCAGATCGGACCGAGTGTCAGCGCAGCAGATCGAAGGCCTTCAACTCCTCCAGCGCAGCGAGACTCCCACCCAGCAGGGTACGACCCAGTTTCTGGCCACGCTCGTTGGCAAGGTCCAGCGTGCCGGCGATGACCACTGCGAAATCCAGCAAATACAGCGCGGCCATGGTGTAGCGGCGATCAAACAGTTCGCGCGGGTAGTCGATGCCGTGTGCGGTCAGGCTCCGATAGTAGTGACCGAGCAGGTCATACGAGTGTCGCACGTCGAGTGGCACGCTCTGGGTTACGAAATAGGCCAGGTCATGTTCAGGACACGATCCGGCCACCGACTGCCAATCCACGAACAGCACGCCTGAATCGCTGAAAAAGATGTTGTCGAGCCGCATGTCGACATGATTGAGACACACCGGCCCACGCATCATTTCGTTCAAGAGCCACGGTGTGGCTGCGGACATTTTCTCGCCAGCGATCAGCGCCGAGTCAGGAATCACATCGCGAAACTTCTCCATGACCACGGGCCAGCCGAAATTGAAACCGGCGGCCATGCCGTCTCGTTGTGCCGGATTGTTATGGGAGATCAGCCCCAGCGCGTCGGTGCCCTGCCAGGTATGCGCATGCATGGCGGCGATGGCGTCAATCACACGTATCGCTTCATCAAGGGTACAACCGGTTACCTGGTCACCGATGCGATAACCCTTGATGTCTTCCATGAGAATGCAGAAGTCATCGCTGGCCCGGTCATGTTCAGCGAAGTAACACTCTGGAGTGCGTAGCGGCAACGATTTTGCTATCGACTGATAAAAACGCACCTCTTTGCCGTACATGTCGTAGGTTCGAGCCACTTCGCGGTTCTGCGGTGCGGGGGATGGAAATTTTGCAATGATCGTGTCGACCGGTCTGTTGCTGTCGAGCTTTACCCGCGTGACCTGGCCCATGATTCCCGCACCGGCACCAATTGGCTGGACTTCAAAGCCTCGAACCGTGCAACCGAGTGCTGACGCAAGCCACTCGCGTGTCAATGCGTCCGGGGATGCGGGAAACGACATATCAGAGGCTCCGGAAGTTGGTATCCAAAATCGGGTCCGATCAAGCGGCAAGCTGCGTGACACGCTTGCCCATAAGGGTTTCGAAATTGTGTCGGTAGAAATGATGACGTGTGAACTCGTCGTCATCAGCCAGCGTGCTTTCGAAACGTTTGAGCGGGTTGCGACCACCTTC
>JAYSTS010000085.1:0-3072 GCA_043719475.1 Gammaproteobacteria bacterium
GATCGTGACCGACAGGTTTGACGTGATCTGACATGACCGCGCACGCCACGCCAGACAGTGCGCGGATTGAAGCTCTGGATGTGCTGCGCGGGTTTGCAGTGCTCGGCATCCTGCTCCTGAACATTATCGGTTTTGGTCTGCCATCGAGCGCTTACTTCAATCCGCTCGAAGGTATCGGCGCTCACCCCGAGCTTAATCTCGTTGTCTGGGGTAGCGTGGATATTCTGTTTGAAGGCGCCATGCGCGGTTTGTTCTCCCTCTTGTTTGGCGCTGGTATGGCGATTTTTTTGTCCAGCAAGTCACCCGCGATCTTTTTCCGGCGCAATGTGTGGCTGTTTGTTTTTGGCTTGGTGAACGGCTGGCTCCTTCTGTGGAATGGCGACATTCTGGTCACCTACGCAATTGCCGGCTTCCTCCTTTACTTCGCTCGAAATGCCTCGCCACGACAACTGCTGCTTACGGCAGCGGTGCTCATCGTCGTCACCTCGCTGCTGTATCTGGGCAGTCGCTATTTCGTCAAGGATTATTCAGCTGACCCCGCAGTGAAAGCAGTCGTTACCGATCTTGCCGCGCAATTGCGGCCTTCTGTCGATATCAACGAACGCGAACTCGCCATGCGACGAGAATCCTACGTGTCGGCGTATCACTGGAACTCCGGTTTGATGATTGAGTCCTACACCTTTGTCCTGCCGCTCTATCTGCTCCCGGACGCCTTGATCATGATGCTGATTGGTATCGCATTGTTTCGCCTGGGTGTGCTGGACGCTTCACGGTCAGTGGGGTTTTACGCCAGATTATGTGCGGCAGGATTTACCTTAGGTCTGCTCATCAACGGTTATGAAGTGCAGCAGGCGGTCCAACACGAGTTTGATATGACCAGCACGTTTGCGTACATGCAGCCCACGTATCACTTTGGCCGGTTGGGTATGACGCTTGGTTATGTTGGTGGGGTCATGCTGATCTGCAAACTGCTCTGGTTGCCCTCCCTTCGTACCGCTCTCGCCGCTGCCGGACGAATGGCCTTGACAAACTACCTCACGCAATCGCTGATCTGCATGCTGATCTTCACGGGAGCAGGACTTGGCCTGGTCGGTCAAATGGAGCGATGGATGCTCTATATTGTTGTTGCAGGCATCTGGACTGCGCAGCTGGTGTGGAGTTCATGGTGGCTCCAGCGATTTCGTCAGGGTCCGATCGAGTGGCTGTGGCGTGGTTTGACTTACAGCGAATGGCCGAGGAATCGGCGCTGAAGGGTGAAATGAGACGAGGTGTTTCTCTGCTCAAGACGAGCTGACAGCACTATTTGGAAATTGTGAGGACGGAATGACATGGTTGACGTCGATGAGCTGAAATCGAAATACCTGAACCTGGAATTTGCACGCAACGACTTTGTTGTCAGTGCTGAAAACTCCGCGACGCTCGCTCGACTCGCCGGCGAGACTCGTGCGGAGTACACCGATCCGGGTCACCCGGATTTCGAGGTCTTTCCGGCTTACCTGGCCAGTCTCTCGGCGGGGCGACATCTGCCCATCGACTTCCCTGCTCTGGGAGGTATTCCCGTTGATGGTGGCAAGGCGGTGACCTCACTCTTCCCCGTACCGGCTGGTGTCGCACTCAACGGCCGTACTCACCTGCATGATATCTATGCCAAGAGTGGTCGTTCGGGCCGAATGGTATTTCTGGTCTCCCGCATGGAGATTTTTAACCAGGCAAACACACTCTTGGCGTTAGCCGACAGTCGAATGGTGATTCGCGAACGCGAAAGAGGGTCAGCATGACCGTTACACACATGGCCGATCTCGAGTTCGGCATGGAATTTGGCCCATGGTCACCGAACACCGCACTCGAAAGCGCAACCGCCGCCGCCAATGCGGTGGGCTGGACCAATGCAGCACGTTTCTCGAATCACGAAGGTGCACGCAAGGAAGGACACCCCGGCGCACTGGTACCCGGCGTTCTTGGCATGGGGTTTCTCTGTGCGTTAATTCATCGGGAAATACCGGCGGCGAAGATCCAGCACATTGACACGGTGTTTCGCGCCCCACTGGTTGCCGATCAACCGTGCGAAGTCACTGCAGTGATCACCGATCTTGATACCGAACAGCGCACGGCAGAGCTTGATCTGCATATCAAGAACGCCGACGGCGAAACCCGGATCTTTGGCACCGCGACCATCCGCCTGCCGACGTAACCTCAATTGGACAATAATTACGCAACCGACAATGTTGCGCAGGGGTATTTAAGAGCTTCGGAACGATTGACTAATCCGCAACAGTGCGTGTGAGCACCCTGTGGGAACGATCTCCTGATCGCGATCTTCGATGATCCCAACAATCGCGGTCAGGAGACCGCTCCCACAAGGAGACCACCTCCACCAGGAGACCACTTCCACCAGGAAACCGCCCCACCAGGAGGCCACAAAGTCACGATACTCAATGTCTGTTCGAGCGATCTCCTGATCGCGATTTTTGTAACGGTCTTAATCGGCCAGCATTGTGTACATCGGATCATCAGGATGACGACTGCCACGTGCCAGTCCGTCGAATGGTGGGCCTTCGTTGATCGATGTGGCCGGTGTGTTCTGATTCCAGTCCATCAACACTTGGCGGTGTTTGATCTTCCAGACGCTGCCTCGCTTTTCGAACCGGTCGAGATACCGTCCGAGATAGGTCATCTCGGTGCCGGATCCGTCTGCATCTCGCCGATAGTGATACGCGGTCACGTAGGTCTCTACTTTCGCATGATTGCCGCGAATGTCCGCCTGGATGTTGGTGATGGTGTGCTGGGTCGCCCAATACCGCTTGATGCCGATCGGCAGCGACTTGCAGAATTCGTGGGCATTGCCATTGAAGCCACCATAGGCAACGGTTGAATCCGGCCAGTAACAGCCTTTAAGCGTCGCTTCATCAGCGCGGTCGACACCGCGACTGTGTTTGGCGAGCACATCCTGGATTGCCAGCCGATCGCCGATCATCGCCAGATCGGGCACAGTTCCTGTTTCCATCATTCACTCCTCAGGTTTGTTTCCAGCCTTAAATTAGCACTGCGACTGAGTCAAAGTCACAATCAAGA
>JAYSTS010000086.1:0-3071 GCA_043719475.1 Gammaproteobacteria bacterium
CTGGCCAGTCGGGATCGGTTCATTACCGAAGGTATTCCGGCCATCGACCGCATCGCCGTTCATCCGCGCCATGCAAAACACCTACCGGAGAGCGTCAAAACACCGCTGCTGTCTGATGCAGCGCAGCACACGCCATTGGGCATCGCCAATGTCATGGCCTACACCACCCCAACCATCAGCGTGCGTCAACGCATCCAGCGCAATACCCGCCCTGCGTTGTTGATTCAGGGACGGCGTGAGACCCGTTTCAATCCGTTTGCTGAACATGCCCTCACCCATATGACCGGCCTCAAGCACGTCGCACTGGACACCGGTCATGGCGTGAACATGGAAGATGCCAACGGCTTCAACCAGGCTGTGATCACCTTCATCCGGCAGCAAACGGCTTGAATCAGCATATCGTCGACACCCTGATCGAGGAGCGCGCGGCCAAGCTGATGCAGCATCCGCTCGCTTGGAAAATGGTGCAGCGCTACCTGTACCCGGTGCTCGGCTATCAACAAGCCATCGAGATGATTGACCGCTTGCAACATGCTGGTGGACGCGAGGTATTCGACTGGCTGTCCGAAAAACTGAGCATGCAGGTGGCCATCAACGGTCTTGAACATCTGCCAAAGGCAGGTCGTGTTGTCGTTATCGCCAATCATCCCGCAGGAATCGCTGACGGCATCGCCGTCTTCGACGCGCTCAAGACCGTTCGGCAGGACCTCGTCTTTTTTGCCAATCGCGACGCGATTCGAGCGGTTCCCCGCCTGACCGAGATGATCATCCCGGTGGAATGGATGGAACACCGTCGCGATCATGGTCGCAACAGGGAAACCGTGCGCGGCATGGTGCAAGCTTTCAGAAACGAGCGCGTCGTCGTGATTTTTCCCTCCGGACGTCTGGCACAACCGACCTTGCGCGGCCTGATCGAGCGGCCCTGGATGACCAGCGGTGTGAGCATTGCCCAGCGTTACCACTGTCCGATCGTGCCCATGCATGTGCGCGGCTTCAATTCGGTGCTGTTCTATTTACTGTGGTTTGTGAACACGGAACTCAAGGACATGACACTCTTTCGGGAACTGCTCAACAAGGGAAACCAGCGCTATCGGCTGACCGTCGGCAAGCCGTTCATGCCGATTGGCGACCCCATTCATCTGACAGAGTCGTTACGTGCCTTTGTGACGCAGAAATTACCTGCTGGTGAAACTACCTTCAGCTATTCGCAACTCAGCGATTCGACACCACACAACGCATCCATCGGGAGTGCAACATGACCGGAACCGCCCTGCTTCTCTTTGCCAGCTGGTCGATGGTGTTGCTGGTAAGCATCGCGCTGTATCGAACCTGGGTATCCATGACCGCCGGCAAGGCGCTCAATTCCTTCTCGGCAGCCGGCACCGACCTGCCGGGGTTCGGTCAACGCCTGACCCGTGCCCACGCCAATACCTATGAGTTCCTGCCGATTGCAGGTGCAGTCATGCTCTATGCGATCGCGACCGAGCAGACCACTATCACCGATGATCTCGCCAGCGTGTTGCTCGGTGCCCGCCTTGCACAGTCCATTGTGCATCTGGTGTCGACCAGCACTGTCGCAGTGCTGGTGCGCTTCATTTTTTTCTTCGTTCAGGTTTGTGTCGTCGGGTACTGGATCGCGAAATTCTTGTAGGAGGGGTCTCCTGACCCCGATTCTCCTCTGAGCCACTTTTCGCGGTCAGGAGACCGCTCCCACAGGAGATTGCTCCCACAAGAGACCGCCTTCACTGTCTTGGTGACACCCGAAACACCGCCACATCAGGCGTCACCTGAGGGAACGATGCACCAAGCAATCGATCTCGCTCGGCCTGATCGGTAATCCGCTCCATCTGCATCGGATAAACAATTCCACGCACGCGGATGCGAACCTCTGGATCGGCAGCGACGTTTTTCGGCCAGCGCTTGGTATCACAGGCTTTGCACGGTATGTACAGGTCGTTGCCGTCACGCCACAGGACCGTGGTCACCGAGTGTGGAATGCCTATGGATGACTGCGTTTCCACTTCGATTTCCGTAAGGCCCTCGAGGAACGACCAGTCCGCCGTCCGCGCATCTGCAACCGGACCCACCAGACCCAATCCCGGGCGACGATCAATCGGCTCGACAGGCACAAATCGGGCAAGCAGATACAGCGCTGCAACTAACACCACACTCGTGACGATGATTTTGCGCATGATCAATCCACCGCCGCTACCTGACCGCCGTCGGCAGCCAGGTGAGTTGCATTCAGCCACAGACCGGCAGGACTTGCAGTGAACACGATAATTCTCGCAATCTCGTCGGCTGTGCCCAGCCGCCCGAGTGGAATGGCTTTTTCAACCGCGGCGTAAAACTTCGGGTTAGCTTCTTTCTGCTTGTCCCAGGATCCCCCTGGAAACCAGACCGCCCCCGGGGAAATCACGTTGGCGCGAATGCCTTGTTTTCCATAAGTCTGGGCAATCTCGTTGGCATACGTACGCATCGCCGCCTTGGCTGGGCCGTAGGCAGAAGGCGCGCGCCCGAAATGGTATTTGCTGGCCATGGAGCCAACAAAAACGATGCTGGCGGATGCGCTGTCCCTGAGAAATGGCAGCGCTTCTTCAACAGCGCGAACACCGGCCATCATGTCCACCTCAAAACTTCGTCGCCAAGCTTCCTCACTGTTGTCGGAGCCAAAGCCACTGGCGTTGTGGATCAGAATATCGAGACCACCCAGCGCCACCGTCGCTTCACGGACAAACGCACGCGTTGACATGCCGTCGGCCAGATCAACGGTCTTCGCGAAAACACCAGCGTCTTCGCGCAGCGACTTGAGATGCTTGCGGGCATCATCGATACCCTCCGTGCCACGCGCGCAGATCGCCACGTCACAACCTTCTTCCACCAGCAGGGAAGCCGTGAACAGACCGATGCCACGACTACCACCCAGTACGATCGCCTTCTTGCCATCAAGCCCCAGATCCATCACCACCCTCCAGTTCTTCGATCAACGCAGTTTGTACCACGTAACCGCATTTCCGTAACTACTTCGATCAGGCAGACTGGCGCCGATTTCAACGGGAGCGATGAATTGG
>JAYSTS010000087.1:0-20909 GCA_043719475.1 Gammaproteobacteria bacterium
GTTGGTTCCGTGACTTTGTGGGAGCGATCTCCTGATCGCGATCTTCGATGATCCCAACAATCGCGGTCTGGAGACCGCACACAAGAGACCACAAAGTCACGATACCCAATGTCTGTGGGAGCGATCTCCTGATCGCGATTTTTTTGTAACGGTCCATGCCGAAAATCGGTACAGGATGAATCGTTGGGGCGACGCTTACGTTGTGCGCCTGCAGCGTTACCGATTATTGTCGAATCAAGGTTAAGTAGAGCGTCACGGCCATCCTGGTAGAACTCGATATCAAGTTTCGTCGCCATCTCATCCGATAGGTCAAAGAGTCTTCGACTTGAAACCGGCAGGAGAAGCGACTTCGCTCCTTTCCCAACGGCCAATTCTGCAAGTGTGACCGCATTGTGAATGGGTTCGATCGTGCCACCTGTACCCAATACACGTGACGCGGCGGCTTCGAACGTCTTCCAATTTCGGAACTGCCTTGCCTCAGGCAGATAGAGTTCCCCCAGCCGCCGGAATCAACAACTGAACGTAGTCGTCGGTGACTTCGAACATGACGTCCTTCCCCGCGTACTCCCGCGTGAGGGGAACAATCTTTCGCCGTACGCCCATGCCTCGTTGCTCGACATAACCATAGTCGCGCATCACCTCCATGATGATGGGGTTTCTCGCCGATCGTTGACCCGCCAACATCTTTTCCACGGTCATCGAGTTCAGGAGCGCCCCCGGACTTTTGATCTCCAGCCGGTCGGCATAGTTGATCACCTCAACCTCCATTGCACGCGTCCAGTCCCGATGGACCAGCGCGTTCAACAAGGCTTCGCGCAGCACTTCAAATGCAAATCGGCTTTCAATGCCTCGCCTCAATCCATCCTTGAGCTGTCCGGCCTGAACCTTGATGAAGGGTTGCATTCGAGTCATCAGGCGCTCCAACAATCCAGCGTCGATCGGAGGCTGGTTATGTTCGCCGTTCCACATCGCGACCAATGGCCCATCGATTACCCCGTCATCTTGCGCCTGATAGGTCATGTCGCTGCCGGAAAACGACATCCAGCGAACACCGGCGTACCGCATCTTGCGGCGAGGACTCCTTCCGAAAAGCACCAGGCCAGCAATGGTGCACAAGGGGGGACCATCAGCACGCGCAGCCATGAAGCCCAGACCCATCAGTCGCTGATGCCACTCGTCAGCCGTGCCAGGCGAGAACTGATCGCGTACCACTCGAACCAGATAGTCTTCCAGTCGACCCTGGTCGAGATCGGCAAATTCCGAGCCGGATACAGGCAACAGTTCGGCATGCAACATGCCACCACTTTCGAACAGCCGCGCCAAGTGTTCGCGCGATGCGAGGCGTGACGTACTGCCCACACGGACAAACACGTCTTCGCGGTCATTGTGTCGAACCACATAGGGCTTGGCTGTGCCCTGGGTCACCGTGATGACCGCGACGCGCTTGCCGTCATCCAGCGCAACCTCTTCGTACCAGGGAAGGATCAAGGGATGCACGTAGCGGCCGAATACCGTGTCCATCACCCAGCGCTCAAGATCCTCGCGCTGAATGCCACTGATGCTGCCGTCGTCCTCAACACCGAGAAAGACCGACCCACCATTAAAATTGGCAAGCGCCACAATCTCCCGGGCCAATCGTTCAGGGCGCACGTCATCGCGCTTGAACTCGATCCCCGAGTTCTCACCGTTCGCAATCAGCTGCAGCAAATCACGCCTGAGCATGCCCACTCCGTCTCTGTCGAAACATACCCATCAGAACCGATACGTGGCCTTGCGCTGAATGAACGCGGCTCAGCCACCTTCCAGAATCGTCGCCGGGATACGCACGATGATAGCCCGCTCGATCAACTTGCAATTCACAACACCAGAAGGGCGCGAAAGGGTGTGTTTCACTCATGCCCGGTTCCTTGCGGCCAGTTTTTCGGAAAGCGTCAGGTGATGATCATTGATCCGATCGCCTTTGAACACCTTGAACCAGGTTGCAATGGCAACGTCCTTACCGCGGTCCTTGTCCCAGGTGATGTTGAGTCTGGGCTTCTTGTTATGTCGCAGGACTTCAGCGGCCATGAAGGGACGGATATTCAAACAGACAACATCGTTGAGGTCAGGGTTCCAGTCGATGGGTTGTTCCGCCAGCGATTTCCCGCGCACGCAGATGTCGTAGGGCGGTTGGCTTTCGAGGATGAACTCAAGTCGACGCTTTAAATCTTGCGCGACGGCTAACCAAGTCTGTGCGCCGTCGATGTGATTACGCACTCTTGCCTCCTGTTGGCGAATCCAGTCGCCGAGGTAGGTATGAATGAGATGCTCCAGTTTTTTTGGCATCACGCTTGTGATAGTTCACCAGTGCACCAAAGCCATCCCGCAGGCCATCCCACACATGCCAGATGAAGGGGCGGCACTCATTGCATCAAGCTTGACATCAAAAAAAAGTCCACACGTCGGCGTCCTGACTTGTCCGACCGAACAACTCGATAAGAAAAGCCAGCATGACGCCGACACATGGATACTTGAAACTCTTCAATATTTTCATTCGCTCCTGTCAATGGCCACACCGCAAGGCAATCTGAATCTATCTCCTTACTCAGACGATTTCCAATGCTGCCGGAAGGGAAGCAAGTTCGCCTTTCGATCCAATCAGGTTCATGGTTTGGTAATCAGAACTTTCGCTTCTTCATTACTGGCCCAAGGGACTTTCGACATCTCCTCTTTGAACCCGCCAGGTTGATTCAACTCCTTCGTAATGGAGTACACCGTAGGCGTCATCCCACCTTCGTACGTTCCTGGTATTTGCCAAAATAACTGCGAGTGAGATCCAGTCCCCTGTGATACTTCCCGTAATGCTGCTTGAAGCGGAGTTCCACTTTCCTCGGGACGACATTTTAGGGAAGGTCCACATCAAGCCATCAAAACGGTTAGCGAAATTGCGCGGAATTACCTTACCCCTACCCGTAACCAATAGGCCACCATAAGCTACATTTCGTCTTGGTTTCGAAGTGGAAGCAGAGGCTAAGCCGAGTGACACCGGTTTCTTGCCCGCATTATTCATGAATTGCCTACTGCGGACGCCGATAGCGGCAATCGGTGTTCGTCCGCTCCACGCAGTTTCTCATGAGGGGCAGGGATTGCTGTCGTCGGTTCGACCTGTTCACAAGCAAACAAAATGCGTCGCAATCGTTGGGATCGACGTTCCTCCACGCCACCATGCGGAGCAGGCCCTGACTCGCGGCGCCTGCCTTGTCGCGACGTTACCCTCAATTGGACAAGAATTACGCAACCGAAAATGCTGCGCAGCGGTATTCAGAGCTTCGGAACGATTAACTGGAAGGATTGACTGGAGAGAAGGCCGGGATTGCAGCGGAAATCAAACTGTAAGGTCACAACCAATGAAGTTGGCAGTTTCAGTAATGAGACGTCGAGTAAAAAACGTCCTGTGGGAGCGATCTCCTGATCGCGACTTTCGATGATCCCAACAATCGCGGTCAGGAGACCGCCCACCAGGAGACCAGATGCCGGTTCGGTAGACAACGCGGACTTCCTTGATCATCCATCGCGCCTGGCACCCGCGTCGCGTCCTTGCGCTGTGGGTCTTGCCAGCTACTGATCAGCGGGTTTTTCGCTGGAAGACTGGGACATCCCCTGCGCCATGGCGTCAGACATTGCCTTGAACTGGGGAAATCGTGTTGAAATCTGCGCCAATGCGTCGTTCATATCCTGCACTTGCCCGTCCTCACCCGAGGGCGGCAATATTCCAGGTAGCTGTCCTTGTCCTTGGGCTTTGGAAGATCCTGAGTACTTCGAGAGAAGTACAGCGGTCGGCGAAGAACCTGAGGATTTAGCTGAGGACTCAGCGCTGGGTCGATCCCCTGTGAACGCTGTCTTGGGGAGGGTCATGATTTGTGCGATGGCGATGGTTTGAATGTCCTCGTCATCGACCCCAGCCGGTTTTGCATCACTGAATTGCCAGACCCCTTCGGCGTCTTTCCAGCGATACGCCTGATTGGCTGGCTTCACGGCCTCTGCCACATCCTTCACAGGCTCCGAGACCCAGTCTTCGGCTGTCATGATGGGGTCACCAGTCGGCCCCTTCACAACCATCGGCGCAATGACCAAGCCACCCACCAGAAGAATCAGCATGATTATGAAGGTCGGTTTCATCGGCGTTTCAAATCAGGTTGGCAGAAAGTGCACAGGGTAGCTGATCGTTGTGGTCCGAACGTCGCGATTGCCAAAATCAAACATGCGCACGCGGCTAACAATACGTTCAACCAGCGTCGGGTCTGCCAATTCACTGGCAACCACCAGGCAGTTCATCACTTCACCGGTCGGACTGATGACCAGTTCCAGGACCACTTTACCCTGCAGCGACGGATCGGCGCGCAGCGCTCTGTTGTAGATCGCGAAGATGGATCCCTTGTTGCTGTCGAAAACACGACGAATGTCTTCGATGCTTCGACTGCGGGCATCCCCGGCCGTACCCGTACCAGTGTCGCTGGATGCTGTCGACGAAGCCCTCACACCACCGGCGCCAATAGCGCCATCGGAAGCGGCAACCCTGGTTGTCTCACGGCCAGACAAAGCAACACCACCGGTGTCACGCGACAGTGCCGAGACATTCACGCCTGCACTGCGAGTACCGGTTTTCGACGTAATCAATGATCGATCGATGGTCGCCGCTTCACCTGTACCACGCTGTATCGATGCAGTGTCCTGAAGTTTCGAGACATCGACGGACTCACGCATATCAGCAAACGCATCTTTGAACGCGAGCAGTCCCGACTCCCTGGCCTTTTCCCTGACGTCCGCAACCTGGGGTTCCGGGGTAGGTGCAATCACCTTGGGCTTGCGCTGCACAACAACCGGCTTTTCTTCCGGAATCACCTTCGGCTTTGGCTTGGGTGGCTCGGGTATGACAATAGGTTCAGGCTGGTCGAGCAGAATCTGTGCGAGATCAACAGGCAGTTCCTTCCGCTCTTCCTTCACAGGCACCGGCAGATCAATCAAGGGAACGGTTATACCAAGCACGATGACCGTAGCCAGACAAATCCCCAACCAGCGTCTGAAGAGGCGGGCATCCTGGCGATCCAGCGCCCAAGGCATATCAAAAGGCAGATTAAAAGGCAGATCAAAGTGATGAACGTGCGCAACCGCCGTCATGTCGTGACTCCTTCTCCTGGTACAGCCCCTGCCGGTGTCGGCAGTTCAGGTGCACCAACTTCGAGACGATTTACCGCCAGCGAGATCCGCGTAAATGCCGTGTTCTGACAGGTCAGCATGATCTGCTTGAGTAACCAGTACGGAATTTCGCGATCACCCATGATGGTGACCTGAAACCCGTCTTCAGGAATTTCGCCCTGGCGTGCAGCTTGAAAGTCGAGTTCCTGCTTAAGTGCGGGTATGACCTTGTCTTGCGCGGACACGAGCGACCCAACCGATGCAATGCTTTTGCCTTGCACGATCAGATCATCGGCGTTAATCGAAATCACCAGCCGATTCTCCGGATGCTGCTCGGACGTTGAGTCCGGCAGTTTTATGTCGGACTGCGTTTCCAGTACTTCGACGTCCGATGAGTTCACCATCAGGAAAAACACAAGGATGGTAAAAATATCCATCAGCGACACGAGATTGAGCGTAGCGACCTTCCTGGACTTTTTTTGTTGCTGGCGACGGCGGGTGTGGTGGAACGCACTCATGACGCTGCCGCCTGGTTGGCAGCAGGTGCCATCGATACCTGGGTTTGCGCGGGTGGGGTGCTGCCCAGTGATACGACCGGGAAGAGTTCCGCGTTCACCACGTCAAGTCCCTGCACGACGGCATGCGACCGCACACGATCCATGACACTGACCAGTGTCTGATAGCTGGTATCGTCTTCCAGCAGAATCGTGATGTCACGCTTCTCTGGCATGCGAGTCTTCAACTCGGTAAGGACCAGTGTCAGCGTTGCGTAGTCATGACCTTTCTCAGTGATTGGCAACGTCTTGATAGCGCCACCACGACCATCACCCACCACGATTCGGTCACCATGAACAGTCACCTCGAGGTGTACGAGGTCAGGGTCAAATTCTGCGCTGTTCTCTCCAGAGGGAAAGTTGAGATCGATGACCGTGGTGTGGCTAAACACCAACGTCAGCAACAACACCGGCACCAGCACGATCATGAGATTCATGAACGGTGTAACTTCCAGCTCCGCTTCCTCTTCCGTCATTCTTCTTGAATGTCGTCGACGTAACATGCAAAGGTCCTCTCGATCGCGCGATCGCGGTCAGCTGCCCAACTAGATTCTGGACGAAATGGGTACCGCTGCAGGTTTCGCTCGACCAGCCTGTTCCAGGATGTTCACACACTTCACCATGGCAATTTCGAGGCTTTCGACGATGGAGCTCGTCTTGCTCTGCAGCATCGAGTGAATCAGCAGCAGCGGAATCGCGACCACCAACCCGAACGCCGTCGTATTCATGGCCACCGAGATACTCTGTGACAGTAGCGCCGCCTTCTCAGCCGGATCTGCACTGGCTACCGCGGAGAACGCTGCTATCAGACCAATGATCGTACCGAGCAGACCCAGCAGCGTGGCGATGTTGGCGAACGTCGCCAGATACGGCGTGCGTCGTTCAATATTCGGCAGAATCTCAAGCAACCCTTCTTCCATCGCTCCCTCGATGTCCTCGCGCTGACGCGCGCCAGAGGAAAATCGGTTGACGCCATCGGCAACAATGCGACTCATTGCCGACTTGGACGCACGTGTGACACTGGCCAGCTCCTGTACCTTGCCGTTTTGCAACAGGGGCAACATGGCGTTGAAGTCGCGGCGGTTCACGCGTATCTGATTCGCCAGATACAACCACCGCTCCGCGGCAATGGCAATGCCGATCGCCAGCACGATCGCAATCGGATACATGAAAAGTCCACCTTCCTGGAAGAAGGCAATCAGTCCGGTCGTAGAATCCATAGTCGTCTCCTTGAATGAACCGTGCCACTGACAATTCCGTCAACGGCGTCCGTACTTACCTTTGCGTGGGATGCAATCCCAAGCCCTGACGGCTACTGAATTCCAGCACCGCCACTTTTTCCAATCAATCTTCGGTCTGCTCCATTCGCTCCAATGCGTCGCGATACTTGAGTTCACGCTGATAAGCAGCGGGCTCTACACGTCGGAACACACGCTGATCATCGAGGCCCGCGTTAAGTTCCAGCGTCGGTCGTCCGTTCGAGCTCTGCCAGGGAAGGATATACAACACCTTTGGCAGTTCCTGGTTGCCAGAGATCACGGTTTCGTTCATTCGGACGCGATCTGCAGCAGATTTCTCGTTGGCCTGAACTGATCCAAGACAGGCCAATGTCAACGCGACCACGACCACGCCACGGGTTTTCATGTGTTCAGTCTCCGTTCCAGCTCGCTTATCCAACCGCGCACCTTGGGCTCAGGCTCTGGGCTGAGCTCCAGATATTGGCGATAGGCGATCAGAGCGTCCTGCATTCGACCCAGGTACAGCTCATAGAGAATGCCAAGGTTGTAATAGGTATCTGCATGAGAAGGCGAGACGGCCAGGCACGCCTGGTACATCTCTTGCGCCGCTTCAAATTCACCCAGCTTGCGTAGCAGCACACCGTATTCGGTATACGCGACGCAGTTGGACGGATTGGCTGCCACGGCCTTGTCGAGCGCTTCTCGCGCGGCAATGTAGTTCTCATCCTGCATGTCCAGACGAGCCAGATTGATCCATGGCCCAGCGAGCCCTGGTTCAGCCTGGGTTACTTTCTCCAGCAACTCCCGTGCAGCTGCACGATTGCTGGCGCGAATCTGGTCAAGTGCTGCCTGGTAGGTCGCTTCGACCTCCGCTTTCACAACAGGTTGTTGAACAGGGTCTGCTGCCTCTCGATTTTCCGCCCGATCATTGTTCATGCCGGGGATCATCGAGAACGGGCTGGCGAGCGGGCTGGATCCCGCACAACCTTGCAACAGTCCGGCGACAGCAATCGCCAGAGCGACTCGAATCAATGTCCTGGTCAGCTTCGTCGTTTTCATGCTGAACACTCCAACACCGGATTCAATGAATGGATTCGACATACGCTGTCTCGATTTCGACTTTGTCGAATTTGGCAGGAAGCATTCGCTTGAGTTCGGCAAACGAACGTTTGACCCACTCGTCATACATACCTTCCCAGCTGCGTTTCATGTTGATTTCATGCAGGGCAATCGCTTTTTCCTCAAACGGGTAAGCCTCTTCCTCGAGCAGCAACCCGTACTGTTCGAGTTCTGCCGCATTCAAATCACGGGGTCGTTCTGAATCGATGATCGCCTTCGCCAGTGCGGTGTAGAGATCTGCAATCTGGAACGTCGCCGCCGTCATGAACTCCTGTACCTTGTAGCCCGCGATGCGCTCATATGCTGCGACGGCGTGCTCAAGTGCAGCCTGTTTTTGCTTCAGGCTGCGAGCGAGTGGTTGTTGCAGGCGAACGGCATAAAAGGCCAGACGCTGGTCCGCTACCAGTGCAAAGTCCGCCGCTGCTGCCAGCGTCGTGGTTCGCGGTGAATTCTGCGCACCAGCGCGGCCATGGGCACTGACCAGTTCACGCTGCCAACGCTTGCGTTGATCGATGTCGCCGAGCTGATCGGCGAGTACAGCCAGCTGCTGCAACGCTTCCATGCGAATCGCAAACGGTTCGCTGAAGTTCCTGGCATAGAGATCGAATTGGACCAGCGCCAGTTTTTTCTGACCCGCTGCAAGATAAAGCTCAGCTGCACGATAGCGCGACTGACGACGAACTTCAGCGTCACCTTCGGTGTCTGCCAGCCGGACAAATTCCGTTGCCGCCGCTACCCCGTCACCGCCTGATTCATGCATTGCCGCCAGACGAACACCTGCATCCTTGAGCAGCGCGTGATCAGGATACTGTTGTCTGAGTTGCGCGAGGAGTGTTGCAGCGCCAGTGACGTCACCCTGCTTTTCTTTCAACGCCACAGCATCAAACGCACCTCGAATCGCAAGCTCAGCGTTCGCGTCGATAGCGGCCAGTCGAAGATAGTGCTCGGATGCGGCATCGAAGTCTTCGCGGGCCTCGGCCAGTTCGCCTTGTTTGTACACCGCAGCAAGCAGTCTTTCTGTGGTTTTCTTCCGGGTATCCTGATTACCGGACAGAGCGAGCAACTGGCGATAGGACTGTTCGCTACCGGCATAGTCGTGAGCCTCGAACCGGCCATGTCCGACGATGGACAGCGCCGTTTCGCGCAAGCCTTGTTCCGCAGTCGGCCAGGAATCAAGCAGGTTCTGCGCAAGTTTCATCGCTTGCGCATACTCGCCTAACGAAAACAGGCTGTTGGCAGCTGATGCCTGCACGGCGGCCGCCCTCGGGTCATCGCGGAATTGCATGGCATACTCAATCTGAGCGTCTATCTGCAGACGCAAGCCAAGTTCGCCGCCCTCATTGGCCTGTTGACCATTCATTTCACCGAGTCCAAGAATCGCGGCATATCCGGCATCCGCCGCTTCAGGTGCATCCAGATGTTCTCTGGAGACATGCTGATACGCAGTGACTGCGCGTTGATGTTCGCCTGCCTCGGTATACAACTCACCCAGCAGGAAGGTGTAACGGGGAACCGTCTCATCATTAGGGAAAGTGCGCAGCGATTCTTCGTACCAGCGTGCTGCGGCGAGGTAGTCCCCGCGTTTGGCATGCCCTTTTTTCGCCTTCGCCTGTACCGCAGCATGTGCATGGCTGGCCAGTACTTTGAGATAGTCCCGGAGTACATCGCCATACTCTGCAGCTGCGTTCTCTTCGTACTCGGCCCAGTAGGGGCTGTCTATGCCAAAGCGGGTGACAAACACTTCCTGCTGCTTGAGTACATCACTGGGAAAGCCACCGGTATGCAGAACGCGGATCAACTCCTGTTGCGCCAATGGCGCCCAGGCATCAAGCGGATTTCGATCGACAAAAGTCGTCCATGTCGCCACGCCATCCAGATATCGTTCTCGTTCCACGTAATCTGCAGCAAGCCCTGAGTAGAGTTTGTGTTGCCATGCGGGTCTGCCCTGCGCGTCCATACGCGCCGCCAGTGTCTGGGCACCATCCAGATATTGAAGGGTGAGTACCGATACTCGCACCGTGTCATCCAGCAGCTCTGATTCTGCGCGGGTCAACTCCCGTTCCTCGTCCAGCAACGTCGTGAGTAACGTCAGGAAGTTATCAAGGCTTGTGTCCAGATCACTCTGCTTGAATTGCGACCAGCCCAGCATGTACAAGGCATTCTGATGGAATGGGGTGTCTTCGCCAGCTGCAACGACGGATGCATAGTCGGCTGATGCTTTGGCATATCGGTCCGCCGAGAAGTGCATTTCGCCGCGCCGAAAGTGCGCTTCTACCGCATGCACACTATCTGGAAATTCAGCCAGCAACAGATCGAGGTACTGTAGAGAAGCCTTGGTGTTGCCTGAAACATCGTGCGCCCGTGACAGCTGATAGAGAATCTCGTCCCGCTGATCACCGACACCATTGGCCAGCAGTGTTTCATAACGAGCCACCGCACCGGCGTATGGATTTTTTGCGCCTTCAATAGCTGCGTCCTCACCTGCTTCCATGGCAAGTTCGGCCATACGTCTGTTGATGGCGTGATTGTCCTTCGGATCCGCCAGCCGACCCTCGACGCGTGCGTAGGCTTCAAGCACCTGTGTCCGCGTCGGAACCCTGGATTCTTTGGCCGAAACGGTCGGCGCCGGTAACTGGGCAATCAAACGACCGAGCGGGACACGATCTTCCGCACGGGCATATTCGGCATCGCCATCGGACTGACATCCGCTGGACAAGACACCGAGAGCCGCAATCAACAGGTAACGCTGCATAGTGCCTACTCCGCTTCCAAATCCGTCTGGTGATCTTCGCTGAGGGCCAGTTGATCACTGGCCTGAGCGATCGCAATGCGCGTCAGGAACAGATACTGCTCAATCCGCTCCGATTCCTCCTGCATACGCGACTGCAGGTGCTCGGCCAACGCCACTTCACGCGCCTGCGTCGCCTGCGCGATACGGGTCCGCAGAGACTCGACCCGAGGCAGATACGCTTCGGAGCGCAATCCCACGCTGCCGACGTACGCCTGTTCAGCGGTCTGCACACGATCAATACTCACATCCACATCGGCCAGTGCCTGCACAACCTCCTGCTTCTGTCGTGCCAGACGCCATCTCTGGTCTGGATAGTCATTGGCCAATTCATAAAAAACGACGCCAAGCAGGCGTTCAGCACGCTCGCGAACTAACGCGCCTTCAGCATCGGTCATCGATTGTGCTTGACCGAGCATCGCCAGCAGTGAATCGATCCTGCTGCGCTGAGAGTCATTGGCCATCGCCAGCATCCAGTCTGAATCCGGCGCGGGCTGGTTTGCATCCAGCCACGCCAGTCGCTCATCAATTCCGGAGAGTTCGTCCTGCAGTTCCGCGCGACGCGCCAGAATCTTCTCGTCTTGCAGCGCAGTCCGGAGATTTTGGGTACGCTCCACCTGCTTGACCGAAACTTGAGAAAACGCATCGAGCGTATCCGGAACCGTGCCGAGCCACGCGCCCATGTCAGCGAGTGACCGCCACTCGCGCAGCAGGCTATTCACATCTTCCGCAGCCAGCCATTCGAGCCACTCTTCACGACCAATGTCGTGATCCCATTCTTCGACCAGCCCGGCAAGCCCTTTCTCTTCGACGCCAGAGGTCGTGACGGCCTGTGCCAGTCGACGTACCCAGGCTTGATCGCCTGCTCGCGCCTGCACACCTTGCAGCACGGCCAGACGCTGACCATATTCCCGTTCAGCCGATTGGTAGTGTGTCAGCACCCAGCGCGGTTCTGACATACCTTCCAGCGCCATCGGGAAACCCAGATGCGCAACGGCGTTGCTGGTATGCCACTTCTCATCCTGCTTCAGAGTGAGCCAGATGCGAGCGGCCAGGTTGTAATCCTTCTGCTCCATCGCCAGCGTGCCATAAGCTGCCAGTGCGGCATCTCGATACCGACTGCCTGTGGGCAAGTCTTCAAGGATGGTTTTGGCATCTTCTGATTCGGCATCGGCTTTCGACAGATGCGCGAGTGCAAGACGTCCACGCTGCTTGAGATCACGAACCTGCAGGTCCTTTCCGGGCATGGCCTCAAGCAAACGGAAAATGTCTACGGAGTCATCGAGCTTGTTGCTGTCCCGGAGTGCAACACCGAGGTTGAACAGCGCATAACCGCGAAACGGTTCGTCATCATCCATGAGATCAATGGCTTCGCCCGCATTGGCAAAGTCGCCACGCTGCAGAGCCAGGTCGGCACTCATGTAACTCACCTCGGGGTGAGGGTCCATGCCGAGCGCGCTTTGAGCACGACTCACCTTGTCGAGTTCAACAGCCAGTTGATCCCAATCCTGTTGCCGGTGTCGCACGCGGGCCATATGAAAGCCGATGCGCATTCGATCAACGTCCTTGAGCTGCGCTTCAGGCAGAGCAGCAAAAGCTTTACCGGCGTAATCGTAGAGCCCGTCTTCGAAGGCCACGCTGCCCTTTGCCAAGGCAAATCGCAGGGGATCATCACCGAGCCGGTTCTGCTGTTCGGCAACCATGACATCGACCAGGGCTGCGCCATAGTCTTCCTGGTAATAGTCGTACAACACCGATCGATAGGTAAGTTCGTCGATGCTCATGGGATTACTGGTCCCAACGAAGCAGGAAAAAATCAGTTCACATAACAATCGTTTCATGACTTTCCGTAATCACTTGACGACAGTGGCGCGAAACTCCGGTTGGTGTTCAGCTGTGCTGTCGGCAATGTCAAGTTCAATGAATGTAGGCTCAAACGCTTTCTCGAAGTCGACACTGGTGGCGCGACGATAGTCACGACCATCCGGTCCACGACCAACAAAAAACGCGGTGAGCTGGTTATTGCCCTGTTTGACGTTGCCGAGATAAACGCGATCCACACCGCCTCGATGCAGTGCGTCCGCCTGTCGTTCCGTGTACAGGTGATGTGAGACTTCCTTGCCATTAAGTTCAACGGTGACTGAGTCCAGCTGGAAGAATTCGCCAACATCCATGGCGACATAGACGGCCAGTTGTGACGACGCAGGAAACAGCAGTTCCTCTTCAAGAATGACGAGGTCACGTTTCAGCGTTGCTACATCAAGCTTGATCGACTCGAGTTCTCCCGCCAGCGATGGTTCGGTGCCAGCACCTACACCAGCCCCTGCACCAGCCCCTGCACCAGCCCCTGTAGAAGCATAGACGGAGGTACTCAGTGGAACTGCTAACGCGAGTGCCAGCGTGATCTGACGAAACAGATTCGTGGCGGCGGTCTTATTGGCAGATTCATTGTCAATATCCATTTTCTTCCTTAGCTGCCTCGGCATCATTCCAGGCCGTTACAGAATCCCTCTGTATTGACTTGAAAGCTGTGCCCTTGATGTTCCGTTTGTAATCCTGATTTTTGTAAAAGGGCTTTGACGATGCCGTGTTCCCGCTATTCGCGGATCAGCGATTTCACGACTTCCACATACTTCTCTTCGTCGCCTGGTTTGTAGCCGCGATGCACAAAGCGAATCTTTCCGTCGCGGTCGACAATGACTGTGCTTGGCATTGACTTGAGGTCGTAGCGCTTGCTGATTTTCTGGTCTGCATCGATGAGGATCGGAAAGGTCACACCGGTCTTGTCGGCGATGGCTCGCGCAGGCGCTGCTTCGCCTTCGACATTGACGCCCAGCACCGTGAAGCCTGCTTCCTTGTAGCGCTGATGCAATCGATCAAGTACTGGCATTTCCTGACGACAAGGTCCACACCAGCTGGCCCAGAAGTTGATGAGAACGACCTGACCACGCAGTTCCGTGAGTCGCAGGTTTGTTCCATCAAGATTGGTCAACGTGAAATCAGGTGCAACGCCTGTGTCTACAGCCGCATTAACAGGCCAGGGGGTAAGGCACACCAATATCGCCAGAATTCCCAGGAATCTTCGCACGCACCCTCCTCATGACTACTCAAACCAGCCGTACGTCGCTCTGCGTGTCTGCCGCTTCGTCAAAAGGTTGGCGGCAATCCCTGCAGACCGATCGGTAAAACAGTGCGCCGTTGGGATATTCCTGGTGAAGACAACTGCAATGCATCTTCTTGCCTTTCACTCGTTTGAAATCCATTCAAACCAGTATCCATACCTGATGGACATCCCAAACTACCGGCGTTCACCGTTTGTGCGCATCCTGCGCTAGCGGTCTCCACTCCCTGGGTCACCGATTCGTGACTATCGCCTTCCTGTCGTCAGTCACGAACGTCTCCCACGTTACTTGCACGCCAAATGTAAGAATGCGGCAAGGTTCACATTTCAAGGATAGGCAAGATTTCAAATCCTGCCGGAGGGGGTATGCGGGGAGCGTAAGAACCCGGAAACGGTCCTTGTGCTACGGACGGTAACCCGTAACCCGATGCAACCAGACCGTTATCCGATCTGCCACATCGGTTCGCGCGTCGGCAGGAGCCGTCAGATAGTGATCGCCGGGGATCAACTGCAGTTCCTTGTCGAGGCTTGCGACTGCGTCGTGGATCGCATGGGCATCGGAGGGGAAAACGCCAGTGTCTGCTAGTGATTGAATCACCAGGGTGGGAACCAGAATGCGTGCCAGGTGCCCTGCGCCCCGGCAGTCTGAGGTACGAAGGCTCCACATGGAGAGCCAGGTGCGACAGGTATTGGTCAAGCCGATTCCGCCCGGGCTGAAGTTGGCCGCCTTGGGATCACCCCGATAACACACGCCAACCGGCCTGTCCGAGGGGTCGAGGGTACCGTCCATAAGGCGCAGATCTGCCCAGGTTCGATAGACATTGAAGGCACGATCCACATATCCACGTGTCCGCATGGATTCCAGTTGCGCAAGACACCAGTCAGTAATGCGCTCATTTCGTGCTACCTGTGCCGCGCGGTAACGCAGGACAAACGCTGACGAATAGGGAGGACGGTTTTCCTCACCATACATGTTGAGCGTTGGATCAATGGAGAACGGGTCCGACTCGTCGGTGACTGCAGGATCCATCCACGCGGTAAGCACTTCTGGTCGACCACCGTGCGCATTCAGCGATATATAGGCATCACAAGCCGGCAGACGCAGCACGGCTTCGGGTAGACGCAATCCGAACGCCGGCCTGATGTTGGGCTGCGCCGCCTGCGACTGATAAGCCGCCATCAACGAGCCTCCCCCTGAATTGCCGATGAGCACGACAGTGTCGACACCCGCCACTTCTCGCAGCCAGGTCACACCCGCGCCGATATCAATGAGGGCATGCTCAAGCAGAAAAAAAGCTTCGACGCCTCGAAACCGCGTATTCCAGCCAAGAAAACCGATACCCCGCGCAGCCAGATACTCACCCAGATAATGTTCACTGAAGTCGACGTTGTAGTGAGTAGCTATCGCCGCCACGGTCGGCCGCTTGCCAGCGGGCCGATGGTAGAGACCCTGACAGGGATTGAAGCCGGCACCGTTGCGTGACGACGTTGCTGACACCAGTGCAACAAATTCACGCTCGACATCGTTGGGCATCACAGCGTCTTCCTATTTGGCGGCCCGCGTCAGCGGTGTCAGGCTATCGGAGTAGAGCATATGGCCCGTCTCGGTAATGATGATGGCGTCCACGCCTTCAATTGAGTTGATGAGCTTGAGTCCTTTCTCAGGGCCCATCACGAAGACTGTGGTAGACAGCGCATCAGTCAACGTGGCATCCGGACCGATGATCGTGACGCTGAGGCTGCCCCGTGCACTGTTGCCTGTTTCCGGATCAAGGATGTGGTGATAGCGGACGCCGTCCTTCTCGAAGAATCGCTCGTAATCTCCCGACGTTGACACCGCCGTGTCGATCAAGGGCAACAACACCGCCATACCATCCTTGTTACGTGGATCGCGCACCCCCACTGTCCATGGCTCGCCTTGTCGATCACCGATGATGCGACTGTCTCCACCTGCAGAAATACTGGCCATGGCGACCCCTGCGTCCCGCAACAAAGCCGTCACCTGGTCGACAGCGTGCCCTTTGGCGATTCCACCGAGATCCACATAGACCTCCGGTTTGGCGTAATGCACTTGAGATCCATCGTCCGATAGCACCACGTGGTGATAGTCGATCGCGGTTATGGCCTTGCGTTCTTCGTCGGTAGGAACCTTGCCAGCGCGATAGTCGTAATAACGTCCTACCGACGCGAAGGTGATATCAAACGCACCATTGGAGCGCTCGGACGCTTCACGGGATCGATCGAGCAGGACCTTCATTTCCGGACTGATGGCCACCCAACCTTTGGGCGCTTCTCGATTCATTCGCGACAGTTCGCTGCTTTCTTTGTATGGACTGAACGCAAAATCGATGCGCAGCATCTCCTCCATGGCACTGGCCAGCAACAAGGGGCCACGGGTGTCAGCATCATCGAGCCAGAACTCCACATGCACGCGTGTACCCATGATGGGTTGCGTATCGCTATGCCAGGCCGCTTCCACGGGTACGCAAAACAGGATCAACGTTCCGAAGACCGCCGATGACAGGTGGTCCAACATGCGTCGAGCCTGACAGATCAAACCAGTTGCGCTGCCAGGCTACCGATCGCGACGCCGCGGCGGCCTTGGCGGATGTCGTTGCGATCGTGGCCACTGGTCAGGTAGCCGATGGAAATTCCCGTCGCCGGATCGACCCAGGCCAGCTGTCCACCCGCGCCATTGTGGCCAAAGGCCTCCGGCGAGCAGGTTTTGCCAAAGCCTCTGAATCCACGATCGTTGTCTCCCGCAATGATGATGCCCAGACCACGATTGGCGAGTTTGCCGGTATAGGGATCGCGCAGTTCTCCGGTTCGTACCCGACGAGCATTTATGCGGGTGGCGTCCGACCAGACGGAAGCGCCGTCCAGACCACCATGCAGCAGCGACTGATAGAACAGCGCCAAATCCGCTGCAGTCGCAAAACCGCCACCACCGGGGACACCGACTGCCCGGTTTACCGGCTTGTTGAAGTTGAGGATGGCTTCTTCGGTGACTTCGGTAACGGGCGGTGTCGGCAAACCCATTGCCTTGTACTCTTCAGGCGTCATGCGCTGACCGACGTGTGTGCAATCCACTGCCCGTGCGTTGTCAGCCGCGCCTTCAAGGCCAACGATGAGATCGGTCAAACCCAACGGCTGCGTAACATGTTGACGGACAAAGTCCACGTATCGCATGCCACTTCGCCGCTCGATGATCTCGGCGATCACCCACATCGTTGATGTGGGGTGGTATTCGTACCGGCTGCCAGCAGGCCACGATAAGCGCCATTGCGCATAACGAGTGGCACGACGGGCCGGGTCGAGCCAATCTTCTGGGCGGAACGGCGCCGCTGGAAAACCGGCGGTGTGGGTGAACAGATGAGCGACCGTGACATCCTGTTTGCCGTTGGCGGCGAATTCGGGAACGATATGTGCGACCTTTTCGTTCTCATCGAGTTTGCCAGACTGGAACAGGAGCCACGCCGCCGCCGAGGTAATGCCCTTGGTGGCCGAGAACAGACAGAACAGGCTGTCATCGTCACAGTCGCCGAAGTGTTCCAGCACACCCACCTTGCCATGCCGGGCAATGGCAATCTGTACCGCGGGCAGGAGACCTTCATCCACTTCTCGACGGACCCGGGCCAGGAGCTTGTCGACTGCACCCTGATCGAGCCCTAGCGACTGTGCGTCACTGCGTCGGTTAATTGGTAGAGTCATGTATGTCTCCTCCGTTTATCGGGTTTCTCGGTAGATTTGCTGACCACCGCATGATGGCCAAAGCGGTTGGGCGGTGCAACGCGGGTCGCTACAATGGTGTTATCCAGCACCCATGGCGCGACCCGATTATCGACGCGCATTACCAAGTGCATTCACCGGCTATCGAAGGAAATTCATGGCAACGCATCCCGGTTTCGCAGGCGTCGTAGGCAACACGCCGCTGATTCGCATGGAAACCCTCTCCAGGGAAACTGGCTGCGAAATTCTTGGCAAAGCGGAATTCATGAATCCCGGCGGCAGCGTGAAAGACCGTGCGGCGCTGTGGATCGTTCGCGAACACGAAAAGAGTGGTGCGCTGAAAGCAGGTGGCACCGTGGTTGAAGGTACCGCCGGTAACACCGGGATTGGGCTTGTGCATGTCTGCAACGCCCGCGGTTACAAGACCGTCATCTACATGCCAGACAACCAGTCGACGGAAAAGGTCGACATTCTCCGAACGCTGGGCGCCGAAGTGCGGGTCGTCAAGACCGTGCCTTACGCCGACGACATGAACTATCAGAAGCAGGCCGGCCGGTACGCCGCCAGCATCGAAGGTGGTGTGTGGGCCAACCAGTTCGACAACACGGCCAACGCACTGGCTCACTACGAGTCGACCGGGCCGGAGATCTGGCAACAAACCAACGGCAATCTCGATGCATTCACGTGCGCCGTCGGCACCGGCGGTACGATCAACGGGATCTCCCGCTATCTCAAAGAGCAGAACCCTACATGCCAGATCGTGCTGGCCGACCCCTTCGGCAGTGCTTTGTTCAACTGGGTATCAACCGGCACAGCGACGATGACGCCAGGACCGAGCATCACCGAAGGCATCGGCAACTCGCGAGTCACGCAGAATCTGGCTGGCGCCCGCATCGATAGCGCTGTGCAGGTGCCCGACAGGGACATGGTACGGCTGGTTTATCGCATGCTGCGCGAAGATGGCTGGTTCTTCGGTTCCAGCACCGGCATCAACCTGGGCGCCGCCGTGCAGATCGCCCAGAACCTCGGTCCTGGCCACACCATCGTCACCATACTGTGCGACGCCGGACACAAATATCAGTCAACCCTGTTCAATCCAGCGTTCCTCGAAGCAAAGGGTCTGTCCCAGTACGCCGCGCCTTAGCCTCAATCGGACAAAAATTACGCAACCGAAAATGCTGCGCAGGGGTATTTAAGAGCTTCGGAACGATTGATTGGAGAGAAGGTCGGGATTGCAGTAGAAATCAAGCCGTAAGGTCACAACCAATGAAGTTGGCAGATTCAGTAGTGGGACGTCGAATAAAAAACATCCTGTGGGATCTCCTGTGGGAGCGGTCTCCCAGACCGCGATTGGGCAGGAGAGATCGCGATCAGGAGATCGCTCCCACAACTTTTCCAGATCGGGAGATCTCCCAGATCGCGGTCTGGAGACCGCTCCCACAAGAGACCACAAAGTCACGATACCCAATGTCTCCCACAAGAAACCACTAGGTCACGAAACCCAATGTCTGTGGGAGCGATCTCCTGATCGCGATTTTTGTGACGGTCCATGTCGAAAATTGGCACAGGATGAATCGTTGGGGCGACGTGTGCGTTGTGCGCCTGCAGCGTTACCGATTATTGTCGAATCAAGGTTAGTTTCCAGAAGCGCCCACACTGCGGCCATGGATGGCCGCCCGCGAAACCGCGCACAGCGGTTTCGACGCGAGCACACCAAGTGTGCGACTGGCACCGAAGGGCAGGATGCCCGTAGGTGCCTAAAACAGTCACCGACCAACGAAAACAGGCTGCCGCTTCTCCACAAACGCCTTCGCTGCCTCACGATGATCTTCCGTCAGCCCACTGTGCACATGGTGGGTAGCTTCCAGATCCAGACACTCGATCACATCCGCGCCCATGGCCGCGCGACGGAAGTTCTCTTTCATGTAGCGGTACGCAATCGCCGGGCCATCGGCGAGTCGGCGCGCCAGAGCGATTGTTTCCTGCTCGAGATCAGCAGCGGGGACCACCTTGTTAGCGATACCAAGATGCAAACACTCTTCAGCTGAGACACGATCCGACAGGAAGTACAGCTCCTTCGCCTTACCCTGCCCAACCAGCTGGGACAGAAAGTAACTGCCACCGTAATCTCCAGAAAACCCGACCTTGGCAAAGGCGGTGGTGATGAACGCGGTGTCCGCCATGATGCGCAGATCCGCGGCCAGCGCCAGACCAAGCCCCGCACCAGCAGCTGCTCCAGGCAGGCTCGCCAAAACCGGTTTGGGCATCAGATGCATGCGCCCTGCGGTATTACGCTGATTCAGCCTCTGCATATGAATGCGCTCATCAAGCGTCGGCCCCCTGCTCCCACCGGCACCCTGGCTGTTAGCATTCATACCCTTAACGTCACCACCGGAACAGAACGCGCCGCCAGCGCCAGTGAGCACAACACAGCGGATGCGCGGATTACGTTCTGCATGATCGAGTGCACGTTCGAGACCTGCGGTCATGTCAGCGGACATCGCGTTGCGTGCCTGTGGTCGATTCAGCGTAATAACCGCAATACCATCTTCTTCATACGCCTGACAATCGGTTGCGCCGATATCAATGTTCTGTTTTGCCATGGTTCTCTCCTGATTAAACTGCCTTTGGAATCGGAACACGCGCAGGTGCCACAGGCACCCCTGCCACATCCACACGTAAACGATGCACCGCTCCGCCTTTTTCGTGACCAGAACCTTCAGATCCAGAGACGATGTAAAGATCCTTGAGGTCCTCGCCACCAAAACAGACGCTCGTACACATCGGCTCGGGGATTCGCACGAAGTCCGACCGACTGCCATCGGGGGCGTAAACGGCAACACCGTGACCACCGCCAGCGAGTGCAACCCACACCCGACCATCCATCGAGACGACAAGTCCATCGGGTACACCCGATTCCATACCCACGAAAACCTGCTTGTCCCCCAGGGTGCCATCCGTGTGCACGTCATAACAATTCACTACACGGCGGCGAGAATCGGAGTGATACAGAATTCGGCCATCCGGCGAGAATCCGAGGCCATTGGTGAGCTGAACATCCTTGCCGACCTGATGAATGGACCCATCCAGATCGATCATGTAGAGATCGCCCGCAGCAGGCTTGCGTCCATCGGCAAATACTGGGGAAGCGCCCAGACTGCCGGCATAAATCCGACCAGCTGAAT
>JAYSTS010000088.1:0-3069 GCA_043719475.1 Gammaproteobacteria bacterium
CAGTTGCGAACAGAAGTTGCAGAGATGAAAAGTGAATTCGCGCGTACCCGCGAAACGCTGCAGGCGCGCAACGCTGAAACCGAGCAGGGAGACGGCATGCTGGCGGCTCGACTCGACACAGTGCAAGCAACACTTGAAACACTGCCCTCACGCATCGACGTGACGTGTCCCGCACCAGCACCGGTCGAAACCAAGCCCGTGTGCAAGGAACCTCCAGCGCCAAAGGCAGAGGCGACACAAGGCAAGAGCGTGCTTGGCGAGAAGGAACGAATCCTCCTCGACCCACCGGGCAAGATCTTCGTTGCTCGCATGGATACAGGCGCGACGTCCAGTTCTCTACACGCCCAGAACATCGTCCAGTTCGAACGGGATGGCGCCAACTGGGTGCGATTCGAATTGCAGGCGGAAGAAGGGATCGAAAAGGTCGAAGCGCCCATCGTGCGATATGCAAGAGTAGTACAGCAGGCTGACCCACAAGGCTCACGACGCCCGGTGGTGTCCTTGCGAATACAGCTTGGCGACATCGACGAATCGGTTGAGTTCACGCTTGCGGATCGGTCGCATCTGGAAACCGAAGTCCTGCTCGGACGCGGTTTTCTGACTGACCTTGCAATCGTCGACGTCTCGCGCAAGTTCATCCAGCCTTCACCAAAAAAGTAACCGCAGCACCTCACCATGGCACATCGCGGTCCGTTCCTGTTTCTAATCGTGCTGCTGGTGATCGCCGGTATCGGCACGGCCATTTATCGGCACAACACGTTCGCCATTCCCTTCACGCCTGACGAAGAGCAACTGGTCTGGCAGGTGGAAGCGCGTGTGCAGTTCACGGCCAATGGCGAGCCGACCAACGTCTATCTTGCGCTACCGCCTGACCAGTCCGGCTTTCGCATCGTCGATGCATCACGCGCTTCATCCGGGTTTGGTTATGCGCCTGGTGTACGAGGTGGACAACTGCAGGCTCACTGGAGCAAGCGCGAAGTCACCGGAGACCAAAGTCTCTTTTACAAGCTGGAGATCGTTGCCGACTCGAACTACAGCGTGCCTGTCACTCCCCCATCGATTCGTACCATTCCTTCCTGGAGAGAACCCTACGGGACGGCCGCCCGGCAGTTACTGGATACTGCGCTGCCGCTGTCAGCCGATGGTGTGTCGCTAGCAGAGCAACTTTCCCAACTCATGAGTCCCAGCCGGGGTGACCAGAACGCAAGTCTGCTACTCGGTGAATTCAGCGCCCCTGAGCTGTTGCAAAACCTGTTGCTCACGGCCGACGTTCCGGCTCGTACCGTACAGGCGTTGAAACTTGAAGATGGTCGCAGAAGGCAGGATCTAACCACGTACGTTCAGGTCTACGAGGACAAAACGTGGCAGCTGTTCGACCCACAGAGCGGTCGTGTACACGACACGAGCGGCCTGCTGCTCTGGCTGACGGATGCGCCTTCAGTGCTGGATGTGCTCGGCGGGCGCAACAGCCGGGTGTCCTTCTCCATGATCAGCGCCGTTCGCCCGGCACTTGCCGTGTCGCAGGAGCAGTACGGTGACTTCGGATTTTCGTTGTACAGCCTGCCCATCGCAGAACAAGGGGTATTCAAGCTGATCATGCTGCTGCCGATCGGCGCCCTGGTGGTGGTATTCATGCGCATCATCGTGGGTTTCAAGACGTCGGGAACATTCATGCCGGTGCTGATCGCACTGGCTTTTTTGCAGACCGATTTGCTCCCGGGGCTGTCGAGCTTTCTGCTCGTCGTTGGTATCGGTCTCATGATTCGTTATTACCTGTCGAATCTGAACCTGTTGCTGGTCGCACGCATCGCCGTGTTGGTACTCATCGTCATCGGCATCATCACCACGTTCAGCGTCCTGTCATACCGGCTCGGATTGATCGAAGGGCTTAACATGACCTTTTTCCCGATGATTATCCTGGCATGGACTATCGAGCGCATGTCAATCACGTGGGAAGAGAGTGGTCCGAAGGAAGTTGTCGTTCAAGGTGGTGGCAGCCTGCTGGTAGCAACGATCGCCTATCTCGCCATGAGCTTACCCCTAGTCAGTCACCTCGCTTTCAATTTCCCTGAACTGCACATGGTATTGCTGGCCATCGTCCTGCTCCTTGGGCGATATACCGGATACCGTTTGCTCGAGCTTCGTCGCTTCGCAGCCTTCAAGTCCGCGACGTCCGAGAGCGTACCCTGATGGGGTTGAAGGACTGGTTCTCGGGTTGGGCACCGCCAAGTTATCTGCAGGACAACGGCATCCTTGGCATGAACCGTCGCAATGGCGACTACATCTCCCGCTATAACAGCCGCAGCCGCTATCCACTGGTCGATAACAAGCTGCTGACCAAGGAAGTGGTCGAAAAGGCGAAGATCGCCGCACCCAAACTCATTGACGTTGTGCGCGCGCAGTACGAGATCGAACACATCGCGCCGCGCGTTGAAAACCTGCAGCAATTTGTTGTCAAGCCCGCCAACGGGTCCGGTGGCAAAGGCATCCTGGTCATCACGGCTCGCGATGGTGACCTGTTCGTCAAGAGCAGCGGTGTGCGGATCACGCTCGCCAACATCGAACGCCACATGACCAACATCCTGAGCGGGTTGCACTCACTGGGGGGCAAACCGGATGTGGCCTTCATCGAGACGCTCGTTCAGGTCAGCCAGTATTTCGCCAACTACTCCTACGAAGGTGTTCCGGATATCCGGATCATTGTTTTCAAGGGTTATCCCGTGATGGGCATGCTGCGGCTGGCCACGCATCTTTCCGATGGCAAGGCCAACCTGCATCAAGGCGCAGTCGGCGTCGGCCTGGATCTGTCGACCGGTAAGGCGACCTTGGCGGTGCAACACAACAAACGTGTCACCCATCATCCGGATACCGGTCGACTGCTCGCAGAGATCGAAGTTGGCGACTGGAAACAACTGCTGCACCTGGCTGCCAAGTGTTATGAGGTGACCCGCCTGGGTTATCTGGGCTGCGACATCGTGATCGATGAAACACGAGGGCCACTGATACTGGAACTCAACGCACGCCCGGGTCTGGCCGTGCAGATCGCCAATGGCGTCGGCTTGTTACCGC
>JAYSTS010000089.1:0-3069 GCA_043719475.1 Gammaproteobacteria bacterium
AGTCCATGCCGCTCGTGCACCGGCAGAAGACGCAAGGCAAAACAGCTTTTGTCGATCTCGCCGAAGTCCTTCGCCGAGGCAACCGCAGCCAGGCTGCCATCATTGCCGTACGTCCAGCCATGGTAAGGACAGACAAAGCGTGTGGCGTTCCCGGTGCCACTGGCAACCGGTGCACCACGATGGGTACAGATATTCACCAGGGCATGGGCAACACCGCGCCGATCACGGGTGAGCAGAATCGGCACACCGGCAACGTCCATGGTCTTGAAGTCACCGGCGTTTCGAAGCTCACAGGAGGCCGCGAGCATCAGCGGGACTCGACGGAAGAGTTTCGTGAGTTCGTCATGAAAACGCTGAGGATCGGTGTACATGGATGCAGGCAGGGTCATGGTCGAATCGGCCGTACGAAATGTCTTCGCAGTGGCATGTTGCATGACGTCTTGTGCAATCTCGATCAGCCAGTCTCGTGACGCCTTGTTCATAGAGGCTCCATCACCGTTTCAAGGTCAACACAGAGCCTCGGCTCCAGCGGACCTGGTTTTACCTCAAACCAGACCACGCACCGGGATCAATGCGCCATGCACTGCCTTGGCTGCATCTGACAAGAGAAAACACACCACGTCGGCCAATGCGTCCGGGCTCACCCACTTGCTGTAGTCCGCATCTGGCATATCGGCACGATTACGCGGGGTGTCGATCAGCGAAGGGAGTACCGCATTGACATTGACACCCTGCTGGCGCACTTCATCAGAAGCCGCTTCGGTCAGACGCATGACGGCGCTCTTGGCGGCCGTGTAAGCACCCATGTTGCCGATCCCATGCAATGCGCCCAGCGCACCGATGTTGACGATGCTGCCACGCCCACGCGCGACCAGCACCGGCGTGCAGGCGGCAAGCATTCGACGCAGCGTCTTCACGTTGATGTCGAACAGGAAGTCCCACATGCGGTCCGGGGTGGCATGTACCGGCGGACCCATATCGAATCCGCCAGCGATGTTGGCCACGCCGTGAAAGTCGCCGATGGATGTTATGCAATTCGCCACGGCATCGGCGTCGGTGAGATCAACCACATGCGTCCGCCCAAGCGGCGAGACAAATCCGGGCACCACGTCGATCAATTCAACCATGGCACCTTGCGATCTTGCCTTGGCGGCCACCGCGTGGCCGAGGATTCCAGCCGCCCCCGTGACGATGATGGTCTGTGCGATAAAGCTCACAAGAATTTCCGCTGATGTCTGGTGTGATCAGTATAACGGTGTGGCAGCATCGAGTGGTCTGCGCATCGATAACACTCTAAACACTGGGTAGAGACCATGGATTCCATACTCCGACTGCTGTCAGTTGCCGCCGGCATTCCGATCTTCGGCAACGGCGTCATGTTCATGTTTGATCCGGAAACTGCGGCTCGCCAGCTTGGCATGCCACTGCTTGAGGGCATGGCTCGCAGCACGCAGATCGGCGACTTTGGATCATTCTTTCTGTGCTCTTCGATCGCCGCGTTTTTTGGCGCCTGGAATCGATCACCGCTCATGCTATACATGGCCGCTTTCCTGATCGGCGGCGCAGCGGTCTGCAGGATGATCGCCAGTGTCCTGCACGACGCACCGTTTGCCACTACCTTCATCGCTGTCGAACTGATTCTGGCAGCCACCTGGATAGTCAGCGGCCGATACTTCCACCAACATCGAGGCAAATTCCTTGAGAACATCTGACCAAGCCAGTACCAAGCGGACTCGCCGATTCCTTCTAGCCGGCAGCCATCAGGCTGCCGAAAATGCCGACCCGCCATCGATCTTGAGAATCGAGCCGGTGGTATAGCTGGATGCATTGCTGGCGAAATAGAGCGCTGCCCCAACCACCTCATCGGCTTCACCACCACGCTGCAGTGGAATGGTGGTCGCCGCCCGCTTGCTGAACGCTTCAAGGTCCCAGGCCTTGGCGATGTCTGTCAGGAAAGGGCCAGGCATGATGCAGTTCACGCGCACCTTCGGTGCAAAGGCTCGAGCCAGACCGATGGTGAACGCGTTGATCCCTGCCTTGGCCATCGCGTAGGGCAATTCGTTCGGCGTCGGCTGAACCGCAGCAATGCTGCTAACGTTGATGATCGAACCACCATCACCTGCCGCCATGCGCTCGCCAATCAGTGACGACAAACGAAACGGCCCACGCAGATTCACCTGCAGTACCTTGTCGTAAAGCGCTTCGGAGACATTCGTAAGCTTGTCGTAGAGCGGCGACATCCCGGCGTTGTTCACCAGCACATCGACGTGACCAAATTCCCGGTAGGCAAACTCAGCCAGTGCGTCGCATGCAGACCAGTCACCAGCGTGGAATGCAAACGGCAGGCAGCGGCGACCAGTGGACGCGCTGATTTCTGTGGCGGCCTGCTGGCAACCATCAAGCTTGCGGCTGGCAACCACCACATCGGCACCGGCTTCCGCGAATGCCCGGCACATGGCAAGGCCGAGCCCGCGGCTGCCTCCCGTAACCACTGCAACTTTACCTGTGAGATCAAAGTGGGCTGCTGTTTTGCTGGCGTCCATCGAAACTATCCCCCGTGAAAACCGAGAAGTATGCCCGCCTGTCGAATGCGCTGCCAATGCGGATGTAGCCGGGAGACCTCCTCGCGGAGTCATTCATGTGGGGATTTCTCAGTCAGCGGTGACGCAGCAGCATCCAGGTCAGCCCCTACACACCCATGCGCACCCATGCGCACCCATGCGCAACAATGATCGCAAGGTCGTAAACACAGCAATTGCCAACACGATACAGGGGATGAAGCGGTCATGACCGTGCCGATCCATGATCACCTCGGCGAGCAGAAGTTCCTGTCGCCTCGAACTTTCCTCTGATCCCGATTCCCCTGAGCGATCTCCCCGGCTAAGGTAGAATTCAGAGACCTAGGAGCCTGCGCGGCAGAAGCTCGACAGGCTGCGGCGGCGCCACTTCGGTCCGCTTTTCCGTTCGTTTTCGTTGCGTAGAGCCCACTACGCGCCTCAAACGAACGAAAAATCGGACTCGAATTGACACTCGCCTCGCTCCGCCGCCTTCTGCCGCGCAGACTCCTAG
>JAYSTS010000090.1:0-6937 GCA_043719475.1 Gammaproteobacteria bacterium
GCTGCCGAATTCGGCATCGTCATTCTCAAAGGGAGTGAAGTCGAAACCGAGTATGGTCACGTGCTCGTGTTTGGCGTGAATGAGTCCTTCACCCAGGCGTTCGACATGACGAGCATCCGCTTACGGCTGAAGGACGTGATCGAAACCGCTGACAAGGCCGGCGGGATCGCGGTCCCCTGTCATCCGGGACGACCACGGGTTGGCATGGCGGCACACATCGGTACGTATGGCATTCCTGCCGGCGTACGGGTTGTAGAAACTTTCAACGGCGGCAGCCGGGACAACGAAGATGCCATCGCCCAGCAGATGGCCAAAGAGCAGGGGTATCGGGGCATCGGTGGCAGCGACGCCCACATCGTCAGCCACATTGGTCGTTGTGCGACCCGATTCAACATGGATATTCACACCGAACAGGAACTCGTTGCAGCCCTGAAAAGCGGTGAGTTCGAAGCGATTACTTTCAAGGAACAGCTGGCATGAGTAAACAGGATACCGAACACAACATCGAAGAAGCGGATATTCAGGCCGCTCGTAGTCAGTTCATGAACGTGGTGTACGACGAAAAGACCTTTTCATTCACGGCCGAGCAGTTCGCCGAGTTTTCTCGAGCCTGTGGCGAAACCGCGCCGCGTTACACAGACCCAACCCATCCTGACTTCCAGGCGCCACCCACGTTCCCGACCAGTCTGCATCCGAACAAGCGGATGCCCGAGGGTTATCCGCGGTTCAACGGGCTCGGCATGGATGCCGGTAAAGCCGTCGCACCGATCCGCCCGATCAAGGCCGGTGAGACCATCACAGCGCGCACACACGTGCATGACATCTACTCCAAGAGCGGCCGCTCTGGTCGCATGGTGTTTTCATTGATCCGCATGGAGCTGTTCGATCAAAAGGACACCCTGCTCGCAACCGCCGATACCAGCATCGTCATTCGGGAGAAGCCCGCGTCATGAGCATTCGCACCATTCAAACTCTCGGCGACGTCAACTTCGGTGAAGAACTCCCGGTATTCGATCCGGACACCGGCATCGAGAACGTCCGCCGCTTCTGCATGGCAGCCGGCTGGATGGGACCACGATTTACCGACCACGCGGCGGCCAGAAAAGAAGGTCTGCCTGGCGCACTGGTGCCCGGCATCATGAGCCAGGGATTTCTCGCGGCCATGATTCATCGTTGGGCACCGGACGCGAACATCATCAATATCGATACCGTGTTCAGAGCACCGGTCATCGTTGACCAACAACATCACATCACCGGTGTTGTCACGGACATCGACGAAGATCTGGGCCAGGTGGAAATCGATCTGACCGTAACCAATGACGCTGGCGAAACCAGGGTCTTTGGTACTGCTGTGGTGATCATTCCGCGTCTTGTAGGAGCGACCTCCTGATCGCGATCTGGTTCGCGGTCGGGGCCTGTTTGTGGGAACGATCTCCTGATCGCGGTCTGTCTCGCGGTCAGGAGACCGCTCCCACAAGAAATATCACGATCTGGTTCGCGGTCAGGAGACCGCTCCTACAAGAAAAATCGCTCTCCCGAGCCCGAACGATTCCCGGCCGACTACCCAGTCAACCCCCGCATCTCCGCATCAAACCTCAACAGCAATTCCCGCGACGCCTCATTGGCTGGAAAAAACGTCTCGACCCGCAACTCCGACAAACTGGCGTCGTTCGGCGAACCGAACATGCTCAGCAGCGTGAAAAGTTCGATTTTCAGACCGCCGTATTCCAGTTGTAGCGTTGCGACCGGGGTTCTGACGATTTGAGCCGCCTCCCTGCCGCGCTCCCGATACTCGGGATCCTGCTCGATCATCTCGATCACGTTCTGCACCACTGGATTGGGTGTATGCAGTTGCTCGGCCTTTAGTTGTGGCAGGAACGCGGCGGCGAACGCCGGCCAATTGGCAATACTCGCCCGCAGGCCACCCGGCTCGATGCACATGAGCATGACGTTCAATGGTTTGTCAGGCACCAGTACCAGCGGTACTGGCAGGAATTTCTGGAACAACATCAGCGCACTGGAGTTGGCCTGCAGCATGTTCCAGCCACGATCAACGATCAGCGCCGGAAACGGCTGGTGGCTTTCGATGACGGCTTCCAGTGCCGAGATGGCATAACGAAGACGGGCGCTGTCCAGGGGTTCTGCGCTATACAGCGGCGCAAACCCCGCTGACTGCAACAGACCGTTACGTTCACCCACTGGCACCTCAAGTGCGTCGGCCAGGATAACCACAGTGGATCGGCTGGGTTTTGATCGGCCAGACTCCAGGAAGCTCAAGTGCCGCTGCGAAAATCCGGCGTGCTGCGACAGCTCGAACTGGGTTCGGCCCCGCCGGGTTCGCCAAAACCGCAGCATGTCGCCAAAGCCTGTGGTACTCAACTCGACATTCATCATGAGCACAGCTCCAGTCACTCTGCAGGGCGCTGATGCGCGGAGGCTTCAGCCAGCACTGCCTGTCGCCAGAGATAAAGAGGTAATGCGCAGGATAAACCGATGAGTAGATTGAGGGCGATGTACATCCAGATCTGTGATGTATTCCGACTGAACAGGTAGATCCAGAAAACCGCCGATGAAATCAGGACATCGGCGGTGAATCCACCGGCCACGCCATTCACAAAACCGGCACCGATGAAATCGACAAGGCCGAATCCGACGGTCGCAAAGTGGTCGGCAAAAAAGACGTAGGGAACAACCGCGCCAACAATCGCCAGCAGGAGATACAAGTTTTTCATGGGGTGCGCCTGAATAAAGTGAGCTTCAGCGTACCCTGTGGCTGAATCTGCGCAATTACCTCACAAGTAGTCGATCCAGCACACTGCCAACTCAGAGTCAGAGACGTGCCCACCTTGTTCAAATCGGCAGTCAGAAGGCAGCTTGCAGATCCGTAGCACTCAAGACTCGTCCGGACCCGCAGCAATTACTGGTCAGTCAATCAGTCTCGATCCAGCGAGCGCAGGCCAGCCTCGTTGTAGCGCGCCCCGACAATCTTCTCCGGAGCAAACAAGATATCCAACGCACGGACCTCGTCCGCATCCAGCGGAATTGATGCAGCGGCCACATTCTCCTCGAGATAACTTACGCGCTTGGTGCCTGGAATCGGTGCGATGTTGCCACCCTTGGCCAGCAGCCACGCCAGCGCCAACTGCCCGCGTGTGCAATGTTTGGCGGCTGCAAGTTCCGCCAGTTCATTGACCAGTGCCAGGTTGCGACTGAGATTTTCACCCTGGAAGCGTGGCATGGTCGATCGCATGTCTTTCGGACCGGTCAGAGACTGTTCGCCAGTGATTGCACCGGTCAGCACCGCTCGTCCCAATGGGCTGAATGGCACAAACCCAATACCCAGTTCACGACAGGTCGGCAGCACCTTGTCTTCGACATCACGGGTCCAGAGCGAGTACTCCGATTGCACCGCCGTAATCCGATGCACTGCATGCGCGCGACGCAGATTGCGTGAGGACACTTCCGACAATCCAAGATGTCGTACCTTGCCGGCCTTGACCAGTTTGGCCATGGCGCCGACGGTGTCTTCAATCGGCACGTCGGGATCAACACGATGCAGGTAGTACAGGTCGATGACATCGGTCTGCAAGCGAGCCAGACTTTCGTTGCAGCGCGCCTCAACCTGATCAGGTCGGCCGTTGACACCGCGGACACCCTTCTCGCCCACAGCGATACCGAATTTCGTCGCCAGCACAAATTCCTGCCGACGTGCCTTCAGCACGCGACCAATCAGCGTTTCGTTGTGACCCATCCCGTAGACATTGGCGGTATCGAGGAATGTGATACCCAGGTCCAGCGCACGATGCAGTGTGCGCTCAGACTCTTCGAGATCGGCTTCTCCATAGGCCTGCGACATGCCCATGCAACCCAGTCCGAGCACACTCACTTCCAGTGACCCGAGTCTTGCTGTTTTCATTCCGCCGGTCTCTCCCTTGTTTGGCGCGCAGTGTATACGGCTTGTCCTGTCCGAGTACTTCCGAATCGTTACAGGAGGTAACACCCTCGCCCACTCAAAGTTTCGGGTAAATGGGGCTTTCTAGCCTTGTTGGCCAGATTTGACAGGGCTAACATGGCCCTATGAATCGAGTGACAATATCTCAACTGAAAAACAGCCTTTCCGCGTATCTGCGCAAAGTGGCGGCGGGTGAGACTGTGTTGATCCTTGACCGAGACAAGCCTGTGGCACAGCTGCAACCCGTCAGCAACAACACTTCGGCGGACTCCAGGCTCTTGAGGCTTGAAAGTGCTGGCGTGCTTCGGCGTGGTGGCAGTGGCCTTACAACACGCGAACGCCTGGCCGCGCTGCCCTTCCCGAAAGCACGGTCCGGTCTTGTTCAAGCCGTGCTTGATGAGCGCGATGAAGACCCGCCTGGCGACCGGCAAAGTTAGACGATGAAGTTCTGGGACACATCGGCGCTGGTTTCACTATTGCTCGAAGAGCCTGCCACGGCATCCACTCAAGCCCTTTATGACGAAGATCCCGAACTTCTGGTGTGGTGGGCCACACCGGTTGAATGCATGTCTGCGTTGTCCAGATGCGAGAGGGACAAAAGCGAAGCACCCGATGCCATCAACATCGCGATGCAACGACTTCGCGCACTCGCCGAAAACTGGAACGAGATACTGCCTGCTCAATCCGTTCGTCGTCACGCCGAACGATTGGTGCGCTCTCATCCTCTACGGGCGGCCGACGCACTGCAATTAGCAGCAGCCGTCGTTGCCGCTGAGGTCGACCCCTGGTCTCTACCGTTTGTCTGCCTGGACCGTCGGCTGGCAGCCGCAGCGTTGAAGGAAGGCTTTCTGGTACCAGTGCTTTAATCGGACGCTTTAGCCGGATGGTAAGCGATTGCGCATACGGCCACAGAACGCCTCAATCAACACGACCATATTCCGCGTCGCGTCCGACTCCTTGTAACCAAATCCGTGCGGCTCCCCAGGGAAGTGTGTGTATTCAAGGTAACCACCCCGCACCTGCCAGGCCTTCAGCAGATCGAACGTCATGTCCATCGGCACGTTGCCGTCTTCGCCGGGCATCACCACCAACAACGGCGGCAGATGCTGGGCTTCCCCTGCCTGCACCACACGCGGCACGCTGGCAGCGCGCATCGCTTCCTCATCGACATAAAATCGTTCGTGCGCTTGTGACAGACGTTCAATCCCGGCCCGCTTGGCATACCGATAGCGATGGTAGGGATCCGACACCGGCCACAGTGCAATCAGGTAGTCCACCCGAGCCTCGACGTCGTCGTGCAGCCCGGCCACGTCGTCAACGACAATCGGTGTGCCGCGATGAAAGTCCGCATTGGGTAACACGCCCGCAAACATCGCCAGGTGCCCACCGGACGAACTGCCCAGCATCCCTATTTTTGTAAGGTCCGCACCGATTCGCCCGGCATTGAGCCGCAACCACCGTACCGCTGCGACCACGTCGGCACTGGCCGCCGGGTGCTGGTAGTCGGGTCCTTGTCGAAAATCAATGGCGAGCACCAAATAGCCTGACCTCGCCAGCGCTCGCTGATAAAGCGCACCCGCTGTTCGATCAAAGTGATTCCACGCCCCACCGTGGACGCTGATGATCGGTGGCAAGGGAAACGACAGATCGGCCCGACGATAAATTCTCACCAACAAATCCACAGACGCGTGACGCGCCCACACTTCATCGGATTCAATGATCTCGTGATCAGTCATGTGCAGTAACCTCAACAGGTGCCTCGAGAGTTGCATCGAGAGGCGCCTCGAGCAGCGCGTTTGCATCAGCGCGATGGGGGGTGTACCAGATGGGTGAAGTCCAGGCTCGTTCCTGGATCACCGGCCGATGAGAGGCCTCACAACAGCCGGCGAACCCTTTGCCAATCGTCTCCGGGCGGGCGCAATCGACACCTGCCAAAACACACTGTCGCTGGCTCCAGCGGCAGACCGGATACTCAAGAACCCGTGCGTAGTAAAAAGCAGACTGGTCCGGCCTGAATGACTCATCTCGCCAAACTGTGCACAGGCTTGTTGCGCCGTGACCGGATACCTTGCAGGTCGCCGGGTCGACGTCTGCATCACCGTCGTCCTGGGCTACAGTCAAAACTTGATAACGAACAGTACCATCGGCATCGATCCAGCCCTTGATGATCTCCATCCGTTCCAGTGGCATGCCGCTGCCCTGATCAGGTCCGATGGCATCACGCTGCGCGCTGAGGATGAAGGTGGGTTGTTGGTCCTCGCTTGTTGCGGCTGGCAGATCGCCGCCCATCGGCACACCACCCTGGTAACCCGTGATCGCCAGCTGATCGCTGGCGCAGACACTGTCCGGATAGTTCCAGCCGCCGAACAACCGGACCACCATTCTCGGGCCACTGGTGGCATAAGCCTCACGTCTTTGCATGGCGTCGAACAGCGAGTCACGGGAATTTTCTTCAGCCCACAGTACCGCCAGTCCGCCCGGATTGTATTCGAGCAGGTCTGGCAGTCCGACCGGAACCTTGTCTCGCGCCGGAATACCCGCACCACCGTGACCAAGAAATACGTCTTCCTCCACTGCGCCTGCCGCTCCGAGATGAGTATCGGTACTGCCGATGAAGCCGAACTTGAACGGATTGATGCCTAATCGGTTACCAACTTCGAGCCCGTCGCCGAGGACTTCGCGCAGGAATCCATCCTTGGGACCGGCCAGCGAACTGTCGGTAAAACTGCGAACTGGCAACTGCTCGAAGTTACACGCCTCATCGGTCGCCTGCAGCGGTCCGAAGTAACATTCGGAGCTGCCTTTATGCTGCATGATTTCGGCGAGCCGTTCGTAACGCTGCCGAATCGCTGCCGACTCGGTCGAGATCGACTCTCCCGCAGCATTCACCTGCGCAAACATGATGCCCGCGCTCAGATTCGAATTGTGTGGAATCACCAGTGCTTCACAACCGTCTTCAATCCGGCAGTGGGTGTCCAGCGCTGC
>JAYSTS010000010.1:0-8414 GCA_043719475.1 Gammaproteobacteria bacterium
ACCCCCGCAGCCTGGCTGCTCAGCTGCGGGTAGCATGCTTGATTCAACGGTGTATCCGGCATCGAAATACCCGTGCCATCAATCAGCTTTACGCTTACGTCCCTGCCAACGCCAGTGCGTCTCTGCTTGCCTACACAGATGTGCCCCGATCTCTCGCACCAGCGTACGTAGCATGGCGACAGGCAATCGAAGTCGGGCACGACAGTAACCGCCGGTTCCCACACTCTGTGGAGGTAGTCCTTCGGCTGCACGCATGGCAGCCCATTCATTGACCACGCGCTGGCACGAGTGGTCCGCGTGCAGGGCTTGGGACAGAAACATCGACAGGGTAACGGTTGGCGGGTACAACCGTTCGCGATGCTCGGGCAGCAGGGCATCGATCAGCTTGCGGAAGGGGCCGGCGAGCGTGTTGAAGAAATCAACGGCGCCATAGGCGTGTACCGCGCGACTCACACGCGCTTGGACCTGCTTTTTGACTTGCGACTTTGAGAACTCGTCTCTACGCTTCGACATGGTGGCTGTCCTTGTTTGCTCGGTATTGGCTTCGACAACCGGATACTAACAAGCGAGGACTGCCACCTCCTTAAAAATCAATCGCTTACCAACATCGGCTGCAAACCGACCCCGCTAAGTAAGTGCCATTGCCCTTAGAGTGGGTACGGCAAACTCGAAGATGCCAAACATAGTGCGCTTGGCGTCTGCTGCAACTGAAGGACCGTTCTTGCTGTATGCAGTCTTCAACACATCGAGTACATGAATCGGGGTAATTGATTTGATAGGGAACGCAACGCGGCTGAGCATGTTCAGTCGTCGGGCCCTGGTGACTTCCTCCCAGTCTTTCATCGCCAACCACTCAATCGCCACAGCTTGGAATGTAGTAGCTTTTTGCTGATCATGCTTCAAATGTTCGAGTCGACGACTGTGGGCTGGTGACTTACAAGTGATCGTGCCTTGGTGCGCTCATCACGGTCCTCAGCCAGCGTAAAGCGTCGACCTGCCCGTCGAGCAAGTCCTTCCTCCTGCGATTCTCCATTTGGGGCGTGGCCTAGTCGACAATCGCGTACGTGCTTTCCTTGAGGGTCTCACCATCAAGCAACTCGAAACGGTAACGCCAGGTTTTTACACCACTGGGTTTTATTTCCAAGTAAAGCCCTTTGCCGTCACGTAGTTTGTAGGGTTTTTCGTTGGGCTTGGCAGTACGGCATTGGGTATCAGTCAGCATCGGATAGCTCCACTCTGAAAACGTACCCGGTTATTTTATACCCATCAATGTGGTCGTACCCGGTTTTGTACCCGGCCTATACCCGGTTCAAGGTGAACCAACGAGAACGAACGTGGTCCTCATATACACGTATCTTATTGATAAATATTAGTTACTACGTTCACTGTGGTTCGGTTGAGTCCGACTTGAGCCTCAAACGTTGAATCTGAAGTGCATGACATCCCCATCCTGCACAACATATTCCTTGCCTTCCAGACGCCAACGACCCGCATCTTTTGCACCCTGCTCGCCACCAAACGTCACAAAGTCGTCATAGCCGATCACTTCGGCGCGAATGAAGCCCTTTTCAAAATCAGTGTGGATGACGGCTGCAGCTTGTGGTGCGCGCGCGCCGATCCGTACGGTCCAGGCGCGTACTTCCTTGGGTCCAGCCGTGAAGTACTGCTGCAGCCCCAACAATCGGTGTCCGGCGCGAATGACCCGATTGAGACCAGGCTCTTCAATGCCCAGCGCGTCGAGAAATTCCTGCCGCTCTTCATCGATCAGTTCAGAAACCTCAGCTTCAATCTTGTTGCAGATCGGAACCACCTCAGCACCTTCACTGGCAGAGATTGCGCGTACCTCATCCAGCAACGGATTGTTCTCGAAACCATCTTCCGCCACGTTGGCGATGTACATCACCGGTTTTGCAGTAATGAGGTGAAGGTCACGCAGAAGAAGGTGTTCGTGATCATCCAGTTGCATCGTGCGGACGGCCAGTCCGCGTTCAAGCGTGTCCTGCACACGCTCGAGTAATGCGGCCAGCACTTTGGCATCCTTGTCGCCTGAATTGGCAACACGACGCGCGCGATCCTTGACCTTGGCAACGGTTTCAAGATCCGCCAGCGCGAGTTCAGTATTGATGATCTCGATGTCGCTTTTCGGCGAGATCGCTCCAGCAACGTGAATGATGTTCTCGTCCAGGAAGCAGCGCACGACGTGCGCGATAGCCTGAGTTTCGCGAATGTGCGCGAGAAACTGGTTACCCAGGCCTTCGCCTTGAGAAGCGCCCGCGACCAGACCAGCGATGTCCACAAATTCCATGCTCGCGGGAATCACTTTCTGCGGTTTGACGATTGCCGCAAGTCTGTCCAGACGTGGATCAGAAACCGGGACGATTCCCGTGTTCGGATCAATGGTGCAGAAAGGGAAGTTCTCCGCTGCAATCCCCGCACGAGTCAACGCATTGAAGAGCGTGGACTTGCCGACGTTTGGAAGGCCGACGATGCCGCAGTTGAATCCCATCTCGTACTGTCCTGCAATTAGTGGTGTTATCGACACACCAGGGTGTTGGTATCGGTCTGGAAAACCCTACTCTGTCTTGGGCATTTGAACAGGCGCGTGAAGGAGCGTCATCGCCTTCTGCAGATCGCCAGCAAACAAGTGGGCGTACACCTGATCGTCGAAGCGCCAGGTCGCTTCGACCATTTCCAGCTCCTTGGCCGGCATTCGCTCCGAGGTGAGATAACCCACCATCTTTTCCTTGTCGCCGGGGTGTCCCACACCGATGCGTAATCGCAGAAACCCTTGATCACTCCCCAGACAGGAGATGATGCTGCGAATGCCGTTATGGCCTCCGGCGCCACCGCCTTCCTTGAGTTTCAGCACGCCCGGTTCAAAGGCAACTTCGTCATAGGCGATGAGGATTTCACTCGTCTCCAATTTGTAGAAACGAGCCACCGCACCGACCGCTTCGCCTGACAGGTTGACGTACGTATCCGGGATGAGCAGGAAGATCTCTTCACCCTGCCAACGGCCGCGACCAACCTGACCTTTGAACTTCGAATCACTGGTCAGTCGAATGCCGGCTCGACCAGCAAGATATTCAACAAACTCGGCCCCAACATTGTGCCGCGTATGGCGATAGCGCGGACCAGGGTTACCAAGTCCGGCAATTAGACGTATCCCGGCCATTTAGGACACCTGCTCGAAGTAGGGCGGGCCGCAACGAACCCGCCCTGATACTTGATGGAGACAGATGCTTGAAGGAGACAACTGGTGCGCAAAAACACCCATTGTCCCGAGCCTCATCAGGCTTTCTTCGGTTCGTCCTTCGTTTCGTCCGCAGTACCTTTGGGAGCGTGGAGGGATACCACCTGCAAGTCGTGGTCCGAGCCAAACCGCAGCTCCGGAATCGTCACGCCTTCCGGCAACTTCAGATCGGAAAGGTGGATCGCCTTGCCCAATTCCAGATGCTCGACATCCACCTCGATGTACTCGGGGAGATTGGCCGGGAGACAGCTGATGATGACTTCGGACAGGTTGTGCGACAGCAAACCACCGCCAATTTTCACACCAATGCACTTTTCCTCATTGAGGAAGTGCAACGGAACGTGAACTTCGATCGCCCGGTCCGCGCTGATTCGAAAGAAGTCGATGTGCATGACCGTTTCTTTGGCCGGATGCCGCTGAATATCACGGACTACAGACTGATAACCTTTGCCTTCGACGTTCACCACGACGACCTGGGAGAAAAACGCTTCGTTCTGCAGAGCCTTGCCAAGAGCATTGGCATCCAGCAGCAGCGAGGTGGGCTCACCTTCGCCACCATAGATGATGCCAGGCACCTTGTTGGTTTTACGCAGGCGGCGGCTCGCTCCTTTCCCTACGTCCTTGCGCAGCTCTGCGCTGATTTGAATCTGGTTGGACATGTGCTTTGACTCCAATCCGATACCATCGGCGGTATCGTTTTCAGTTGACGGGTATCGTCGGTGCGCGACCACACTGACAACACATAAATGTTCACGAGGTCTTTTCTGCTAACGCAGGCCGACCAACACGAATTCAGTTCTGATGCCCTTTCGGGCTGGAATTGGCTGGGGCGGAAGGATTCGAACCTACGCATGGCGGGATCAAAACCCGCTGCCTTACCACTTGGCGACGCCCCAAAACTCAATCGTTTTCAGTCGATATCCTGCATTGCAGGAGATCCTCTGTCGGTCCCGAAAAAACGGGCCGGTATTGTCTGTGGGCCTCCCGTCGGTGTCAAACGGATTACCTGAACGATTACCTGAAACGGATGACCCGCAACACATTTACTTGAGCTAACTTTCGACAGGAGTCGGTCCGCCGGGTTGAACCGGCTGCACAATCAGGATGACGCGATAATCACCGTTCACCGCTGTAATTTTTCGAGGCGCCGTGGACTCGCCCTGATACGCATAGATGAGCGTCCACCCCAGCTGCACGAAACCGGTCATACGACCCACGGCGTCGACTTGAGGTTGATCCAGTGGTATGGCCGCAATCGGCCCACCAAGCACCCACTGCGGTAGCGCTTCAAGCGGAAGATACCAGCCCAGCTGCTTCTCCATCACCCGTCGAACATTGCCCGACTCAAGCGCTTTGCCACTGGCGTCAAGAATACGCAGACGATGACCATCCCCTTCCAGAATCGTCCGGCCCTGTCCAAGCGGCCCCCAGAGTTCAATGCGATAGTGCCCGCCATCCTGATGCCACCTGAACCGCGCAGCATGCTGGCCCTGTATGGATCGAACGGCCAGTTTGCCTTCGATCGCAAAGTCGTGATCGACCTGTGGCTGCCTGTTCTGTGTCTGGCAACCTGTGAGCACCAGCAGGAAAAAGACGTTTAGAAAGAATGGCTTAGTCAGGTGGCCTCCAAGACGTTCTGCTACCATGGGCATGCACCTCGGCACGCGTGTGAATGTTACTGCTTCTACATGGCAATCCTGGCATACGGCATCAACTATCGAACTGCGCCCATCGAACTTCGGGAACGAATCAGCATGCCTGAAGAAGGGCTCGCTGACTTCTTGCGCGGTCTGCGAGACTTCATTCCCAGCCTGAAGGAAGTGGCCATTCTCTCGACCTGCAATCGCACTGAACTGTACTGCGCACTGGATCCGCAGGATGAAGGTCGTGTCCACGACTGGTTGACTCATTCTCGCCCGGTGACACGCGAAGAACTCGTCGGTGCCGGCTACAAATACTGGGATCAAGACGCCGCCCGACACCTGATTCGGGTCGCTGCCGGACTTGACTCGCAGATTCTCGGCGAACCCCAGATCATGGGGCAGGTCAAAACCGCGTATGACATTGCACGGTCGACCGGCTCGCTTGGACCGGCTTTGAACCTGTTGTCACAAGTCACACTGCAGACGGCCAAACGAGTACGGACAGATACCGACATCGGTCGCAATCCGGTATCTGTTGCGTCAACGGCGGTCTTGCTGGCAAAACGGATCTTCTCGGATCTATCTTCGAAGTCTGCCCTGCTGGTTGGCGCTGGCGATACCATCACGCTCGTCGCCGAACACCTTCACGCGCAAGGCATTACTCAGATTGCCGTGGCAAATCGAACGCTATCTCATGCCGAGAGCCTGGCCGGCCGATTTCACGGCGAGGCCATGCAGTTATCTGACATCCCCGCTCGCTTGCACCGATTCGACATCGTCATCAGTTCAACCGGCAGCGCCCTGCCGATTATCGGCAAGGGCGCAGTGGAAGCCGCGATTCGTACACGACGTCGTCGTCCTATGTTCATGGTGGACCTCGCAGTACCACGTGACATCGAAGCGGAGGTCAGCGATCTACCCGATGTCTATCTGTACTCCATTGACGATCTCTCTTCGATCGTTGAGGAGAACACCAAGGCTAGAAATGAGGCTGCACAGGCTGCACATAAACTGGTCGATGAAGGCGCCGAGAATTGGGTCCGTGAGGTTCGCGCGCACGAAGGACAACATTTACTGCGCCTGTTCAGGGACAAGGCCAACTCGCTTGCCAACACGGAACTGGATCGCGCCCGGGCCGAGATTGCCCGAGGTACTCCTGCCGATGTGGTCATGGAGCAGCTGGCACGAAACCTTACCAACAAGCTGATCCACCAGCCGACGGTTGCGATTCGCAATGCGACCGCCGACGGACAAGCCGAGCTGCTCGACTACCTCAAGTCCCTGTACGAGCTGTAACTAAATGTTATCTCCGTCCATGCAAGCCAAGCTCGCAGCTTTGGCCGATCGACATGAAGAAGTCGCTGTCCTGCTGACCGAAGCCGAGGTTGTGAACAATCGCGACCGGTATACAGCGCTCTCCCGGGAACACGCCGAACTTGAGCCCGTGATGCGAAGCTTTGGATCTCTGCGGGCACGGGAGGCTGAACTGCTTGAAACGAAAGCACTGGCTGCCGACGAAGACCCAGAGCTACGTGCGCTCGCACAGGACGAAGTCAGTCGTCTCGACAAAGAGATCAAGCTGGAAGAACAGCATCTCAAGTCGAGCCTCCTACCGCGCGATCCCAACGATTCAGCCAACATATTCCTTGAGGTGCGTGCAGGTACTGGCGGCGATGAAGCGGCTATCTTTGCCGGTGATCTGTTTCGCATGTACACCCGCTACGCAGAAGGTCGAGGCTGGAACGTTGAAGTCATCAGCGATCGGTCCGGTGAACATGGTGGCTACAAAGAAGTGATCTCACGGATTTCCGGGCAGGATGTGTTTCGTCTGCTGAAGTTCGAATCAGGTACACATCGGGTGCAGCGTGTACCTTTGACCGAGTCCCAGGGTCGCATTCACACGTCAGCGTGCACGGTCGCGGTTCTGCCTGAGGTCGAGAACATCAACGAGATCGAAATCGACAAGAGCGATCTGCGAGTCGATACGTATCGTTCTTCCGGTGCGGGGGGACAACACGTCAACAAGACGGACTCGGCCGTGCGCCTCACCCATCTGCCGAGCGGCATTGTGGTCGAGTGTCAGGACGAGCGCTCACAACACAAGAATCGGGCGCGGGCGATGTCTCTACTGCAAGCCAAGCTGCTTGATGCGGCGCGCAGCAAACAGCAGTCCGAACAAGCAGAAAATCGGCGTTTGCAAGTTGGCAGCGGTGATCGCTCGGAGCGTATACGCACCTACAACTTCCCTCAGGGACGACTCACCGACCATCGAGTGAATCTGACGCTCTACGATCTCGACAACATCATCAACGGCAACCTGCAGACCGTCGTCGATACACTTGCGCACGAATACCAGGCTGATCAGTTGCGCGCTCTGGGCGAGGAAGCATGACCACCATCGCGTGCTGGATGCAGCAGCACGGCGACCTGCCCCGCTTTGATCGTGAAGTTCTACTCATGGATGAACTCGACAAAAACCGTGCATACCTGATCGCTCATCCCGAACATTCGATCGACGACACAACCCTCGAGCACCTTCACGAAGCGGTCAGTAGACTTCACGCCGGTGAACCGATCGCCTATATTCGAGGCTGGAAGGAATTCTGCGGGTTGCGGTTTGACGTATCGCCCGCAGTTCTTGTTCCCCGACCAGAAACCGAGCTACTCGTCGAACTCGCACTGCAAGAAGCAGAAGCGAATTGGAGCGTACTCGACCTTGGCACCGGCAGCGGAGCAATCGCTGTGTCGATTGCTCACTCAAAACCGGAGCTTACCGTTGTGGCTACCGATATCAGCCTCGACGCTCTGCTCATCGCCAGAAAAAACGCCATGCGTCTGGCGCCCCACGTACAGTTTTGTCACGGTGACTGGTTCACTGCAGTCGGCGCAACGTTTGACATCGTCGTCAGTAATCCGCCCTACATCGGTGAATCAGAGCCGGCACTCACGGCGTTGCAGGCAGAACCGAGAGGCGCCCTGGTCAGCGGCTGTGATGGTTTGAGTGCCATCCGAAGGATTCTTTCGACTGCTGCTGACCGATGCCGCCGCATGCTGCTTCTCGAACACGGCGCGACACAGGGAGCAGCGGTCCGCTCATTGTTTACCGCAGCAGGTTTTCGTGACGTGCGGACCGTTCGGGATCTTGCCGGGCTTGACCGCGTGACGTGGGGTCGTTTGTCATGAACGACGACGAGCTGCTTCGTTACAGCCGCCAGATCATGCTGCCTGAGCTGGATATTGCGGGCCAGGAAAAGCTGCGTGCCGCCCACGTCGCCATCGTCGGGCTTGGTGGACTGGGTTCGCCGGCTGCGCTGTATCTTGCAGCTGCAGGCATCGGCACCCTGACGCTGGTTGATTTTGACACCGTGGACACTTCGAATCTGCAGCGCCAGATCGTTCATCGGGATTCGCACATCGGTCAGCTGAAGGTGGATTCAGCGCGCACTACGCTGCTGGAACTCAATCCCGGAATCGTGATTCATACCATCAGTCGAGTACTGGATGAGACCAACCTGAGA
>JAYSTS010000091.1:0-6935 GCA_043719475.1 Gammaproteobacteria bacterium
GGGCACCCCCATCAGGCTTTTGCGTGGTTACGAGCCAACGACCCCTTGCGTCGCATCGAAGCACCGACGTTCCGACCCTTCTGGGCGGTGACCAAACATGAAGACCTCATCGCCATCGAGAAACAGCCGGAACTCTTTACCAACGAGCCTCGTCCGATTCTTGGTCGGGAAGTTGCGCGTCCCGAACTGAAAGCCGAGGTCATTGGCGAAATTTTCAAGCGGCTTCAGGATTCTCCGGAACTGATGCAGGTCATGGCGACTTCCACGGAGCAGGGGTTGATTCGCTCCCTCGTCCAGATGGATCCACCGGACCATCCGAAGTACCGCGCCCTCGTGCAACCTTGGTTCAAGCCAACCAACATCAAACGCCTGGAAGAACGGCTAACAACCATCATTCGTGGCATTCTCGATGAGATGATGGGCGACGGCGGCGAACGCGAACTGGATTTTGTGCAGGATGTGGCGGTGTGGCCGCCATTGAAACTGATCAGCGAGCTACTTGGGGTTCCGCCGGAAGATGAGTGGCGCATTCTCAAGCTCACCAACGAATTGTTCGCTGGTGATGATCCGGAAATGAAGCGCGTGGGTGATGATCCTCTGTCGATTTTCGACACCATCAAGGACCTCTACCAATATTTTTCAAAGATGACCGATGCCCGTCGGGCGAATCCGACCGAGGATCTGGCGTCCTACATCGCCAATGGCCGAATCGATGGTGAGTACCTGCCGTACAAGGAGCTGATTTCCTACTACACGATCGTGGCGACTGCCGGTCATGAGACAACGCGTACCGCAATGTCCGGGGGGCTGCATGCGCTGCTGACCAATCCCCATCAGATGCAATTGTTGAAGGACACGATCCACGACGAGGATGCCTTGAAGCTTGCGGTGGAAGAAATGCTTCGCTGGACTACCCCGGTCGCGCAGTTTGCCCGTACAGCGCAAGCAGACACCGAGATCCGTAGTCGCAAGATTGCCAAAGGAGAGACACTCTGTCTCTTCTATGCCTCCGCCAACTTTGATGAGGAGGTTTTCGACGATCCGTTTGCGTTCAGTGTTGATCGAAGGCCGAATCGCCACCTGGCGTTTGGTACGGGACCACACCAGTGCCTGGGCATCATTCTGGCGCGCATGGAAATGCGGATCTTCTTCCAGCAGTTGATTCCGCGCATCGTCTCCATGGAAATGGTTGAAGAGCCGTCACGGCTGCGGGCGAGTTTTGTGCATGGCCTCAAGCATCTGAAGATTCGTTATCGCCTGCGTCCGGCGGCCTGACGAATACTTCGCCCGCCGATGAGAGCCTCGGCTACTGGAATGTCGGCCGGGGCTAAATAAAGATTGAGAAGCTGGTGTCGTGGACACCACAGTAACGCATCGTGTGCCAGCAGTTTGAACCTCCCGCGCACGTGGCGAAGATGGTAAACAAGCAGCTCCACGGTTTGATGTGGCTCGGTGTAAACCGATCTGAGCAGAAACTGACCAGCCTTCACGCGTACACCAAATTCCTCTGTGAATTCGCGTTCCAGACACGCTTGCGGCGACTCGCCAGGTTCTAGCTTGCCACCAGGAAATTCCCAGAATCCCGCCAGATATCGACCGGTAGAACGACGGGCGACCAGGATGCGTCCGCGTCGTTGCAGAACACCGGCAGTTACGGGCAGGGTAGGGCTTTCGAATGATGGGCTAATGTCGACCAACGATAATCTACCTCTTTCGCATGTCTGCCGAGCATCGCATTATGACGAACCGGAACCCGCAGCTGCGGAGAAATCATCTTGATCCTGACCGAGTGGCTTGAACTTGCCAGTTATGCCGTAACCGTTATCGGTTTGCCGTTTGCTGTCTGGGTGTTTTACCTGCAGCAACGCAAGGAGCGTGAGAATGAAGAGGAAGAGGCCTACCAGTTGCTGGCAGACGCCTATACCGAATTTCTCAAGGTGGTGCTGAATAACAGCGATCTGCACCTGCGCACATCGTCAGCGTTGCCAGATCCGACACCGGAGCAGGAAGAGCGCATGCTGGTCATCTTCGACATGCTCATGTCGTTGTTCGAACGTGCCTTTCTGGTGGCGTACCAGGATGACATGTCACCCGCCGATCAGCGTCGCTGGAATTCGTGGGACGACTACATGCGTGAATGGTGCCGTCGCGAGGACTTCGCGAATGCGTTACCTGCACTGTTGAGCGGCGAAGACCCGGAGTTCCAGGCCTACCTTGAAAAAGTGGCCGCAGCGGAGAAGTTGAACGCGAGGCGAGCATCTTGATGCTCGCTGCGCGGTCACTCTGGCTAGAACCCACTAAGCCGTGCGTAGCGGTCGCGATGCCAGGCCTGATTGCCAAACATCGTTTCCAGTGCTCGAGCACGCTTCAGGTAGAAACCGGCATCGAACTCGTCGGTCATGCCGATGCCACCGTGGATCTGAATCAGCTGGTTCGACATTCTGAACAGAAACGCGCCTGCCTTGCATTTGGCCAGCGAGCACATCTGCGGGATATCCTTCGCACCTGCGTCAATGGCCGTAAGCGCCGCTTCGACGCCTGATCGAGTCAGTTCCATTTCCGAGTAGAGCTCTGCGGCACGATGTCCAAGTGCCTGAAATGAACCAATGACCTGGCCGAACTGCTTGCGCGTTTTGAGGTATTCAAGGGTCATGTCAAACGACCGGGCAGCGGTGCCGAGCATTTCAGCGCTGATGCCTGCACTTGCGCGATCAAGGATTGAGTCCAGCAGGGCGCGACCACCAGCCGCATCACCCAACACGTCGGCGGTGGATAGGTCGACGTTGGTGAACGTCACATTGGCGTAACCGCGACTGTCGGTGGTCCGAAGTACACATCGTTCGATGCCGCTGCTCAGTGCGCTCACCAGACCAAGTACCAGACCATCGGTTGCCTTCGCCACGACGACATAATCGGTGGCGGCGCCACCTTCCATGACGAACCGCTTGGAGCCGTTCAGCACGTAGCCGCTGGATGACTTGTCAGCCCGCAAGGCGATCTGACTTGGGGTATGTCTTGATGACTCATCGATCGCAAGCGTCAGTACTTTCGTGCCATCGGCAATGCCAGGCAGCCATGTCTTCTGCTGCGTATCGGTACCGCCCAATCGTAATGCGCTAGCGCCGACCAGTCCGGAAGCGAGCAATGGAGAAGCGGTGAGGTGTTTACCCAGTTCTTCAAGAATCAACCCGAAGGTGAGGTATCCCAGATCCGAACCGCCATGGGCTTCCGGCACGAGAATGCCAGGCCAACCCATCTCTGACATGGCAGCCCAAGTGGCGGGTTCGTAGCCCAGCGAACTACCGCTGTCGCGCAGTGCCCGAAATTTGCTGACGGGCGCGTTGGTCGTGATCCAGGAGGTTGCCTGGTCCTTGAGTATCGACTGTTCTTCTGAGAGTACGGCCATGTGGTCGATCAACCTTTTTGCGTGGTCTCGGGTAGCCCGAGAATGTTCTTGGAAATGATGTTGTTCTGTACTTCGAAGGAGCCACCGTAGATCGACATTGCCTTGCCGAAGAGCCAGGTTTGAACTGCGCCGAGTTCGTCTTCGCTGAAGTCCTTGCCTTCCCAGGCGAGACCTCCGCCGCCCATGATTTCCAGGGTCAGTTCCGATCGGACCTGGGCCACGTTCGTGGCGGAGTTCTTGAGTATCGAAGCCGCGGCAGTGACTTTGGGATTGCCCCGTGCCTCCGCGGTGATTCGAGCGAGCGTGAGTTGATGCACCTTTGCGTCCATCAAATGCTGGGCCAGGCGAAGCCGCAGATCCGGATCGTTCAGCTCGCCCCGGTTGTTCACGCCGACGTACTGCTTTGCCATTTGTGTCAGGGAACTTCCGCCCGAACTCGAAGGCATGGGTGACCCGCCGGTCTGGCTGGCGCGTTCGTGCTGCAGCAGTCGTTTGCCGACGCTCCAGCCGTCGTTGAGCTTGCCCAACAGATCCCGCTTGTCAGCGCGCGCGTTGTCGAAAAAGGTCTCACAGAACGGTGAAGAACCTGAGATCAGCTTGATCGGACGAGTACGTACCCCGGGCTGGTCCATCGGTAACAGCACGAGACTGATGCCATCGCGCTTGGCGACGTTCGAGTCGGTGCGAACCAGTGCGCCGCACCATTGAGAGATATCTGCGCCTGAGGTCCATACCTTCTGCCCGTTGAGCTCCCAGTAGTCACCTTTGTCGACGGCCTTGGTTTGCAGCGCAGCGAGGTCCGATCCTGCCCCGGGCTCGGAGTAACCCAGGCACCAGCGAATCTCGCCGCGCGCGGTGGCGGGCAGGTGTCGTCGCTTCTGGTCCTCGGTGCCGTATTCGAGAATGGTTGGACCGACCATGGTGACGCCCATGCCAGCCAGCATCGGGATCGGGTTGAAGGCGCCAACGGTGCTCATCTCTTCCTGCAGAACACGGGCCTGCGTGGCGTTGAGTCCGCCGCCGCCATACTCCTTCGGCCAGGTGGGCGTACCCCAGCCTTTTTCGCCCAGTGCCTGGCGCCAGGCCAGTGCATCACCGGCCATGGCCACTTCACCCTCGAAACTCATGTAGACCGACGCTTTGCCGACCAGGCTCTTCGGAAAGTTGGCGTCGAGCCAGGCTTTTGCCTCGGCTCGGAAGTCTGCGGATTCCGCGTGATTCGTACTCATGGCCATACTCATGTTCAGGTGGTTCCTGTCTGGAGATGCAATGCTAAGGTGCGCATCGTACATGGCCGGCTGGTGGCAGAGAATCCGTGCTTTCGCCCTGGTTCGTGAACAGGCACATTACGAACTGGTCTGCAGCTGACCAAACGTCTGGGGGTGACGGTGGGAGTACAACTGAACGATGAAGAACCTGGCGATTTTTCCCGCCGGGGACGCTCCGGGGACACACCTTGATTCTGGGTGCGGTTCGCCGATCCGGAGAGCCCTTACTCACGCCGGTGCGGTACGTATGGGATGACACCGCGATCTGGTTTTGCACGCCCTCAAAAACGGCACGAGACCGCTCATGAAGGTCGTGCCTCGGTCCGGTGAAACCCGGTCCTGGTACAACCGGAAGATCTGCAGCCTGGAGAATCTGCCATGAATCTGCTCAGCACGGCTGAACTCATCGAGCTCAGTCTCGAACCCAATACCGCTGATACTGCCGATAGCATGGTGGCTGTGGCCGTTGATCTGGACTCCGATCGAACCACCCTCGAACAGCGTATCCGGCTGAAGCGATGGCTTGGTCGTCAACCACTGCCGGTAATCGCCCTGAACACCGTGCCCGGGATCTCAGCTTTGGTTGATTGTGTCGACGTGCTGGTGACCGATCCATCCACGTTGCAACGCGTACATGAGAAAATATCGGCGAATCCAAGGGCTAGTGCTGTGCTGATCCAGGTCCTGCGTGCCCAGGCGAGCCTGGATGTGCCAAGCGCACTCGCAGTCGAGAGTCTGGGTTACGCCACACTGCAGGCGGGCGAGGAATTCAGAGTCTGGCTCACCGCTATGCAAGGCCGATACCTGCCTAAAGTCGACAGCGGTGAGGCGCCACTGCTGATTCAGCGCTCAGAATCGGTGCTGCGCATCACACTCGCCAGCGCGCGTAATCGCAATGCACTGTCACATGCCATGCGGGATGCACTATCGGCGGTCTTCAAGCTGGTGCTCATGGATGAAGAAATACAGTCGGTGATCGTCGACGCAGAAGGGCCATGTTTCAGTGCCGGTGGAGACCTGTCTGAATTTGGCTCGATGCGCGACCAGGCCATGGCGCACGCCATTCGCATGCAGCGCATGCCGGCACAATATCTTGCGGCCTGTGCGGATCGTTGTGAATTCAGGGTACACGGAGCAGCCATAGGTGCTGGCATTGAACTGTCCGCCTTTGCCCGGCGCCTGGTGGCAACGTCCGATTCCTTGTTTCGGCTGCCGGAGGTGGCCATGGGATTGATCCCTGGCGCCGGCGGTTGTGTCAGCATACCGCGGCGAATCGGCCGTCAGAAGGCCGCGCTGATGGCCATTCTCGGTGAGGATGTGGACGCACAAACGGCGTTAACGTGGGGGCTCATCGACGCGATCGTAAACTAGTCGGCCTCGGCAGATCGTTGCCCGAACCGCAGATGCAGCAGTTATGCTGGCCGTCAGGTCCTGTCTCAGCTGCACCCACGGACGGTCAAGCAGGCACAGGTCTGCGGCGGCTCCGATCGAAAGCGTTCGGGGGGTTGCAGGTTTTTCCAGCGAACCAAGAAACAGATTGAGTGCAGCTTCTGGCGTCAATGCTTCGCTGGTGCCAAGAACTTCACCTGAGGCGGTTCTACGGGATACCGCCGCATGCATCGCAGCCCAGGGATCGGGGCTGCCAAACGGCGAATCGGAACCTGCGGCCAGATCGACACCGTGTGTTACGAAGGATGCGCATCGATACAGCCACTCGTGCTCGTCGGCGGTTATATCGAGGCGGTATTGATCACCACGTTCGGCGATGAAATTCGGCTGTGTAACAACCAGCACGCCGAGATCACGCAGTTCAGGCAAAGCAGAAGGCGGTGTCACCGATGCATGCTCGATGCGATCTCCAGGCAGAACACCCGCTTCCCGAAGTGCTGCCAGGGTAAACACCAGTGAAAGCTCCGTCACGCAATGTACCGCGATGACACGGCCGTCCTGGTGACTGCATCGAATCTGTAGCACGAAATCATCGAACGCTGGCAACGCGTAATCGTGCAAGTGGAATTTGGTGGGGCCGATACTCACCCGATTCGATGTTGTCGCGCAAGACAGCGTGGACTGCCCGGCCAACAGTACTTGTTGTAACAAGATTCCCGACGCTTGCCAGCCGGAAAAATCCGCGACCGAACGCGTCTCGTTAGATGGCGTCATATCTGTAAAGCCCGTAATGCCCAAAGCAGCCAGATGTCGACTGGCGCCACCCAGGTCGCCTTCCTGATGGCCGATCAGGTGGCCGATGGTAACGTCCT
>JAYSTS010000092.1:0-55155 GCA_043719475.1 Gammaproteobacteria bacterium
CACAAATTACCTTGCCGGCAGAAGCGGATCTGGTGGCGCTGCCCACCGAGTCCATTTACGAAAATGATCGAATCTACCGCGTGATCGACAAACGCCTACAGGCAACACAGGTCGAGCGTGTGGGAGAAACCAGTGTTGCGGGTCGCTATCACGTGCTGGTTCGAGCTGTCGAGTTGAAAGGCGGCGCTTCAGTACTGGTGACACAACTTCCACAAGCGGTGAATGGCATGCTGGTCGCTCCGATCATCGGCACCACCGGTCAGATTGCGATGGACGCGACCCGATCGGTGGCCCTCGCCCAGCACGAAGCGGCGCTCCTGTGATTCGGCCCGATGCACTTCGACCAGGGCCTCTTGACCGGAAGCAAATGCGTTGAACTGAAGACAGTCGGGTCGCAAACTGGCGGTTTCACTCACACTGCTGGTGGCTCTGCATGATCGATCTTTCCCGCGACGGCGACGTTTTTACACTGACCATGGACGCTGGCGAAAATCGCTGGAATACCACCTTTGTACGGGCTCTGACCAAGGTGCTCGACGAAGTGGAAGGATCAAGTGGTCCTGCCGCGCTGGTGACCACGTCGGCCAATGAGAAGTTCTATTCCAATGGCCTGGACCTGGATTGGGTACGCGATCCGACGGCACATCCAGCCGCCGGTGATCGTACGCCGTTTGGGGACGAGTTCATGAAACTGATGTCACGCATGATTACGTTTCCAGTACCGACGCTTGCGGCCATCAATGGTCATGCGTTTGGCGCAGGTTTCATGTTTTCGCTCTGCCATGACGTGCGTCACATGCGCGTCGATCGTGGTTTTATCTGCGCCAACGAAATGCAGCTTGGCATGACGATCCCCACCCCGGAACTGGCGCTGTTCCGACACAAGCTGTCGCTCGATGTATTTTTTGAAACGGTTCAACTCGCCCGTCGCTGGACCGGACCTGATGCGCTTGCCAAGGGGATTGTCCACGCCACTGGCGCCGTGGATTCGCTTGTGACCAACGCCCAGCGTAAGGCTGCGGAACTGGCGCCTTTAGGCGCCAATCGAAAACTCTACAGTGCGCAGAAGGAGCGGCTGTTCGGTGAAAACGCTGTGCTCGATGGACCACATGGCGCCGCGTTCATGCTCAGAAACTTGCACCTGTACGGACACTGAGCCGAAGCGCTTGGAGAAGCTTTGAACAAGCAGAGGATCCATAGGCGAGTTCAGACTAAAGGACCTGATGGGAGCACGATCTGGACCGAGTGCATCTCATCTCGATATTCGATGCACTTGCGGACACGATGAACCGCGAATACACCTCACGTTGACCGCGCCGGCCTAGTTTGGCTCCTTAGACACGATGCCGATTGTTACGGAATACCTCACCCGCTTCGAAGGCATGAAAGCGACATGCCTCTTTACCGATCGACTGGTCAACCTCATCGAAGAAGGTGTGGATGTCGGATTGTGCATCGTTGAACTCGAGGATTCATCGATGCAGGCCATTCGCGTCGTCCATGCAGATCACCTGTCCTGTGGGCGATCTCCTGATCGCAAATTTCTGTTCAGAAGTAAGCATCCCTTGGCTAAGTCCGGGGAACCCTCACTTCCGTTTAGTTCTCACTGCACCGGAGCCGTAGGCCAGTTCAAGTCCGACAGGCTCCTATGCAACCTTGACTTCAATCTTGAGCCCAAGCTGATCAAGTACGGCCACAATGGTGCTGACGCGTGGATCCCTTTCGCCGGAAAGCGCCTTGTAAAGGCTGGTCCTGCCCATGCCGATACTCTCGGCAATGTCACCCATACCCGTGGCTTTAGCCATATCACCCAGCGCGATCAGTAGAAATTCGACGTCGCCTTCTTCGAGGGCCGCGTTCAGGTAAGCGGCCCTGGATTCAGGCGTGTCGAGATACTCCTGCACATCGAATCGGACTATTTTCAGCTTTGCCATGAGTCACTCCGTTGCGGTCACTCACGTGACCTATAAAGTTTTCATTAACTCCCGCGCCCGCTCGATGTCCCGGCTCTGTGTGGACTTGTCGCCCCCAGCGAGCACGAAGACGGCGACTGACTTGCGAACCGTGTAGTAAGCGCGATAGCCCGGGCCGACATCGATTCTCAATTCGCTGAGGTTACCTCCGAGCGACTTGTGGTCGCCGAAGTTTCCATCTTCAATCCTGCGAAGACGGACAACCATACGGGCGCGTCCGTCCTCATCACGAAGTCCCTTCAGCCACTTGGAAAATTCTTCCGTACTCTGGACTTCATATTTCACAAGTTTGATTGTATCCCGATGGAGACAGATGACAACTTGGAGATTGGAGTCCATTCGGCGAGATGTTGGTAGTGGTCAGAGTCCAGAAGTGCTGTGAGACAAATCCGTTGCCCCGACGCCGCTCCTACAACGCCGCATACTTGCGCCGCGGACGCAAAAACCACAACATCCCTGGAAGCCTGCTGCGATGACCGAAGAGCCTCTCTGTCCTGGTCGATTTTCCGTTCTTCAAATGGGTGATGCGCTTCAAGATCGAGCATAAGCGTGCATCTGACCAGTAGTTGCTCAGTGCGAGTTCCAATGCATATCCACCATCCGGCAAAGAAAAAACCGTTTCCTCAGGTCACCTACCAGCTGTTGACGTGCAGAATCGGGTCGAGTGGCTTGCGCGGACCAGCCTTGAAGTCCGTGCCCTTGGTATAGGCCACGGCAATCATCGCGACCTGAGTGATCTGCGCGTAAGGAATGCCGAGAATTTTCGCGGCTTCTTCTTCATGCATCAGGTGCAACGTCGTCCACGCGGTGCCCAGTCCCCGCGTCCTTGCCGCTAACATGAAACTCCACGCAGCAGGCAAAATCGAACCGTAAGTACTGGCCTGAGCCACCACCCCAAACGGTGCCGGGATACCTTCCACACGACCACCGATGCACGGGATCAGTAGCACCGGGGCCTTTTCCATGTTGTCCGCCAGATACTGAGCTGAATCGACCACCTTCTCCTGAACACGGGTCATGGTGGGATCGGCGGCGTGTACCAGGTGAGCAGAAGCTTGCATGCTTGGATAAACCGCCCAGCCTTTTCGATAGAGTTCGGCAAGCGCCAGCCGCTTGGCCGGATCGGTCACCACCATCCACTGCCAGCCCTGGGCATTGGAGCCGGTGGGCGCCTGCAAGGCGATTTCCAGACACTCGCGAATGACAGACAAGTCAACAGGGCGATCAAAATCGAGCCGTTTGCGTACGGCACGTGTGGTGGTCAGAAGCTGGTCGGTAGTCAGGGTCACGGTCGAAGACATCAGGTTTACCTTGTTGGTTGAAGAGTGCTGGTTGGGAGAATGCAGGTCATGATAGCGGGTTGGTGATTCAGATCATTCTTGCCAGGCGCCAGTTTGAGATCATCCACACGATCAAGCCAGGCATTGACCCCGATCTGCTGGCCCAGTCGCGACAGACCGGACCCCGGGCATGAGCGCAGGTCCCGCGAAAACGTCAGATGGCGGGATGGCTTGTGCCGATTTTCGGCATGGACCGATACAAAAAATCGCGATCAGGAGATCGCTCCCACAGACATTGGGTATCGTGACTGTGTGGTCTCTTGTGGGAGACATTGGGTATCGTGACTTTGTGGTCTCCCACAGATATTGGGTATCGTGACTTTGTGATCTCTTGTGGGAGCGGTCTCCAGACCGCGATTGTTAGGATCATCGAAGATCGCGAGATCTCCTATAGACATTGGATCTCGAGACTTTGTGTGCGGTCTCTGACCGCGCTAGGGTTCGCGATCGGGAGATCGCTCCTTCTACACACGCTGTTGCTCGACGATTCATTTCTGCTGCAATCCCGACCTTCTCTCCAGTCAATCGCTCCGCAGCTCTTAAATACCCTGCGCAGCGCTTTCGTTTGCGTAATTTTTGTCCAATTGAGGTTAGATCAGCAAGCACTACCGCCTTTGCACCTTGTCCCAGATAAGCCTTGGCCATGGCGCGTCCAATACCACCGCTGCCGCCAGTAATGACACAGACTCTGTCCTTCAATTCCACACGTTAGAACTGAGTTGATTCAGTTGACGGCAAGAATGGACTTGTTGCTCGCCGAAGGTTTGTAAGCTGTGGCTCGATCGTCGACATAGGTGGGTGCGAGTTCGCTCGCGGGTTCGCCTGAAATCCGGGTGCCGCGCAGATGCCGTGGGTAGTTCGGATCGTAAGGACGGGCACGATGCATCATGCAGCGATTGTCCCAAACCACCACATCGCCCACGGTCCACGTGTGTTGGTAGGTGCGTGGTGGCTGACATGCCCAGGCCATCAGTTCGTCGAGGAACCGTTCTGACTCTTCAGGAGTCATGCCCTCGACATTGTAGGCATGCCGCCCGGTGTAAATGGATTTGCGCCCGGTTTCCGGATGCACCTTGACGGTCGGTCGGCGTGGCGCGCCCTTGTCATGGAACGCATACATGTGGTCGGTCTTGTGGGTGTAGCCGATTCTCGATTGGGAATAGTAGTTGGAGTGAAATGCCGTCAACCCTTCCAGCTTTTGTTGAGTGGCAGGATCGAGTGCATCCCACGCCGCGCGCATGTCTGCAAATTCGGTTTCGCCAGCTTCGGGCGGAATCACGACGGCCGACAACATGGCTGCCTTAGAGGCCAGTGGCATGTAGGTGCTGTCGGTATGCCAGCCTTCATTGCCCTTGAGAATGCGGTACTGTTCATCGGTCTCCTGTGCCAGTGTTCCATCCGACTTGATGTTGGCGATCGGAAAGGTCGGTGTTTCCCCCTTGGGGGACATCTGTTCGACATTGCCGAAACGACTCGCAAAGCGACCCTGCGACTCGGCGTCGAGATGCTGGCCTGGAAAAATCAGGACGCCAAACTTCAGGAATGCGGCGTGTATGGCTGACCAGGTACGGTCATCCAGGGTGGCGAGATTGACATCGGTGATGATGGCGCCGCAGGTGGCATCAACCGGTTTGATCGTGATGGTCATGATGTGATCTCTCCCCCGTGATTCGGAACGCCGTTGTTCGGTCCATAGCGCCGGAATATCGCGCTTCAGGGTCAAGACTGCTCCGGAAGGCGCGCTGGATCAACCCTCAAGCCCTATCTAGCCCTATCTAGCCCTCTCGAGCCCTCTCAAGCAGACCCGGTGACACCTATTCTGCTTAGATCCGGGCTAGAATCCCCTGGCTACACGCGAACTCAACAGGCCCATGAATCAGACATATCGAAAGCCGCTGGCCGGCACTCATCTTGACTACTTCGACACACGAGCGGCGATCGACGCCATCGCGCCGGGTGCGTATGACCGGCTCCCTTATGTGTCGCGAGTACACGCAGAAAACCTGGTCCGAAGGTGTGAGCCCGAGCGGCTGACCGCGTGTCTTACTCAAATCATCGAGGGTCGACAGGATCTCGACTTTCCCTGGTTTCCTGCCCGCGTGGTCTGCCACGACATTCTCGGCCAGACCGCACTGGTGGATCTTGCCGGGCTGCGTGATGCCATTGCCGACATGGGTGGAGATCCGGCGCTCGTTAACCCGGTGGTGCCGGTGCAGCTGATCGTCGATCACTCGCTGGCCGTTGAACACGGTGGATTCGAGAAAGATGCTTTCGAGAAAAATCGCGCCATCGAGGATCGCCGCAACGAAGACCGCTTTCACTTCATCAACTGGTGTAAAACCGCGTTTGAAAACGTGGAAGTGATTCCGCCAGGTAACGGCATCATGCATCAGATCAATCTGGAGAAAATGTCACCGGTCATCTACGTGCTGGATGGTGTGGCGTTCCCGGATACCCTGGTCGGAACCGACAGTCACACCCCGCATGTCGATGCGCTCGGCGTGATCGCCATCGGTGTGGGCGGCCTGGAAGCTGAAAACGTCATGCTGGGTCGCGCCTCCTATATGCGGCTGCCTGACATCATTGGTGTTGAACTCACCGGCAAGCCGCAACCTGGAATTACCGCAACCGATGTCGTGCTGGCGCTGACGGAATTCCTGCGTGGCCAACGAGTGGTTTCTGCCTACCTTGAGTTTTTTGGTGAAGGTGCAGCCGCGCTGACGCTGGGCGACCGAGCAACGATTTCCAACATGACACCGGAATTTGGTGCAACGGCAGCCATGTTCTATATCGATCAGAAAACGATCGACTACCTGCGGCTCACCGGTCGTGAAGATGCGCAGGTGAAGCTGGTTGAAACCTATGCGAAGACTGCAGGCCTGTGGGCCGACAGTCTGAAGACGGCGGTTTATCCGCGTTCTCTCCAATTTGACCTGTCATCGGTAGTGCGCAACATGGCGGGGCCGTCCAACCCGCACGCACGGGTTGCGACAACTGATCTAACGAGCAAGGGCATTGCTGCTCCCTGGACCAAAGAAGCTGGGTTGATGCCGGATGGCGCGGTGATCATTGCGGCCATCACGAGTTGCACCAATACCAGTAATCCAAGAAACGTCATCGCGGCAGGTCTCCTGGCGCGTAATGCCAACGCACGGGGATTGACGCGCAAACCCTGGGTCAAATCCTCGCTTGCCCCAGGCTCGAAAGTCGTCCAGCTCTATCTCGAAGAAGCAAGACTGCTGGGCGAACTGGAGAAGCTGGGCTTTGGAATCGTCGGGTTTGCATGCACGACCTGCAATGGCATGAGTGGTGCGCTCGATCCAAAAATCCAGAAGGAAGTCATCGAGCGCGATCTGTACGCCACTGCAGTGTTATCCGGCAACCGCAATTTCGACGGCCGCATTCATCCCTATGCAAAACAGGCGTTTCTAGCGTCACCACCCTTGGTGATCGCCTACGCGATTGCTGGCACGGTTCGCGTCGACATCGAACGTGATCCACTGGGCACTGACCAGAACGGCAAGCCGGTGATGCTCAAGGACATCTGGCCGACCGACGAAGAGATCGACGCGGTGGTCGCACGCAGCGTCAAGCCATCCCAGTTTCATCAGGTGTACAACCCGATGTTCATCAATCTTAAAGACAACACGCTGACCACGCCGCCGTTGTATGACTGGCGGCCGCAGAGCACCTATATCCGTCGACCGCCTTATTGGGAAGGCGCACTCGCTGGGGAACGAACGCTCAAAGGCATGCGTCCGCTTGCGGTGCTGGGCGACAACATCACGACCGACCATCTGTCTCCGTCAAACGCGATCATGCTTGATAGTGCTGCCGGTGCATACCTTGCCAAGATGGGTTTGCCGGAAGAGGACTTCAATTCCTACGCCACCCATCGTGGTGATCACCTCACGGCGCAGCGCGCGACGTTTGCGAACCCCACCTTGCAGAACGAAATGGTGGTTGAAAACGGTAAGGTCAAAAAAGGTTCGCTGGCGCGAATTGAACCTGAAGGCAAGGTCTTGCGCATGTGGGAAGCCATCGAAATCTACATGCAGCGACATCAGCCGCTCATCATCATTGCCGGAGCAGACTACGGTCAGGGATCTTCTCGAGACTGGGCTGCCAAAGGTGTACGCCTGGCGGGTGTTGAAGTGATTGTTGCGGAAGGATTCGAGCGCATTCATCGCACCAATCTCATCGGCATGGGAGTGCTACCGCTGGAATTCAAACAGGGCGACACACGCAAGACCTATGTTATTGACGGCACCGAAACCTTTGACGTCGAAGGCGCGCGAAAGCCGCGCACAACCTTGACCGTCGTGATGCATCGAAAAAACGGCGAACGCGTGGAAATTCCGGTGACCTGTCGACTCGATACCGCAGAAGAAGTTTCAATCTACGCAGCTGGCGGTGTGTTGCAGCGATTTGCGCAGGATTTTCTCGAGTCTTCGGCGATAGCAGGGTAGGGCACAGACCATGATACATGTCCCTCAAATCCGCATCCCCGCCACTTATATGCGTGGTGGCACCAGTAAGGGTGTGTTCTTCAAGGTCAGCGATCTGCCGGCACCCGCGCAGGTTCCGGGCGACGCTCGTGACAAGTTGTTGCTGCGCGTGATCGGCAGCCCCGATCCCTATGCCAAACAAACCGATGGGATGGGGGGCGCGACATCGAGTACCAGCAAGACGGTGCTGCTGTCGAAAAGTTCCAGGCCTGATCATGATGTCGACTACCTCTTTGGCCAGGTCTCTATCGATCAGGCGTTTGTGGACTGGAGTGGCAATTGTGGAAATCTGTCGGCGGCGGTTGGTCCGTTTGCGATTGCCAATGGCCTGATCGAAAAGGACCGTGTGCCTGACAACGGCATCGCGGTCGTGCGCATCTGGCAGGCGAACATCAGCAAGACCATCATTGCGCACGTTCCTGTGACGCATGGACAACCTCAGGAAACCGGTGACTTCGAGCTGGATGGAGTAACTTTTCCAGCAGCCGAGGTCGCGCTCGATTTTGAAGATCCGGCGGACGACGCTGGTGGGTCCATGTTTCCGACCGGCAATCTCGTCGACGACCTGGTTGTACCTGGTGTCGGTACGTTGAAAGCGACCATGATCAATGCCGGCATCCCCACCATTTTCGTGAACGCCGAGTCGATTGGTTATACCGGTACAGAGTTGCAAGGCGACATCAACAACGATGACAAGGCACTGGCCATTTTCGAGACCATTCGAGCCCATGGTGCATTGCGGATGGGATTGATCAAGAGTGTTGAAGAAGCCGCAAGTCGGCAGCACACCCCGAAAGTGGCCATCGTTGCGAAACCTGCAGGTTACGCAACGTCCAGCGGCAAACAGGTCAAAGCAGGGGATATCGACTTGCTCGTGCGAGCACTATCCATGGGTAAACTTCATCATGCGATGATGGGCACGGCTGCAGTTGCAATCGGCACAGCAGCTGCGGTTTCAGGAACCCTGGTTAACCTTGCGGCGGGTGGTGGCGAGCGCACTGCCGTGCGCTTCGGGCATCCATCCGGAACGCTTCGTGTTGGCGCGAAGGCGCAACTTGTGAACGGCGCATGGACCGTGACACGTGCAACGATGAGTCGCAGCGCACGTGTGTTGATGGAAGGCTGGGTGCACATTCCCGGTGACTGCTTCTGATCCAGTACGTGCAGCCGCGTTGGTGAGACGCGGCTTGTGCATCACAGATTCAGATTGAGTACCCTTCTTCACTGAGTGGCATCTTTCGTACCCGTTGCCCTGTTGCCGCAAAGATGGCATTGCCAACTGCCGGTGCGAGGGGAGGTAGAGCGGGTTCACCCAACCCTGTTGGTCGATAGTCGCTCTGGATGAAGTGCACATCAACGATCGGTGTGGAAGGCAGCCGCAAAACCGGGTAGTCGTGGAAGTTCGACTGCTGAATACGTCCGCCTTCCATCGTGATCTTCTGGGTCATCATGGTTGACAGCCCGTCAATCACTGCGCCTTGAACCTGCGACACCGCACCACTGAAATTGATGATCGGGCCGACATCAACCGCCACGGTCACACGATTCACCTTGATACGCTTGTTGGCGTCGACCTCGACTTCTGCAACTTCAGCAATGTGTCCGGCGTGACTGAAAAAGAATGCCAGGCCAAGACCGGTTCCGGGGGCCATCTTCTTTCCCCAACCGGCTTTTTCAGCGGCGAGTCTGATGACGCCCGCGGCACGTCCTGTGTGCATCGCGCGGATGTTGCCTTCCTCAATCCAACGGGATTCACCAAGGATTTCCAGCAGAAAATCCCGATAGTCACGGCCAGCCTTGTGCGCCACTTCATCCAGAAAGCTCTGGACGACAAACGAATTGGTGTTCGAGCGTGGTGCACGCCAGGGACCGCAGGGCGTTTTGATCTCGAACAACGTATTGGATACGTAGCTGTTGTCGATATTCTCAAGCGGGAACTCATTGGCGGTAAACCCAGTGCCGATCACCGGCGCGCCGTTGGTCTGCATGCCGATATGATGATTTTCAAAGGCGACCAGTTTGCCCGCTTTGTTGACTGCAGCCTTGACCGATTGAAAGCCGCCAACACGATAGAAGTCGTGGCGGATGTCGTCTTCACGTGTCCACGTCAGCTTGACGGGTTTGCCGACACGTTTGGAAATTTCGGCCACTTCGCAGATGTACTCGCTGAAGATGCGACGCCCGAAGCTGCCGCCCAGACGCATCTGATGAATGGTGACCTGATCCTGCTCAAGCCCGAACATGGTCTTCATCGGCCCCAGGGCCCGCGTGGGTGCCTGCGTTGGGATCCACAGCTCAACGGTGTCTTTGGCGCCACCGGAACCTTTTTTGTAGTGCGCTGTGCAGTTCATTGGCTCCATGCACAGGTGAGCCACAAAGGGATACTCATAGAATGCTTCGAGCGTGGTGTTGTCCGGATTGTTGAACTGCGTTTCAACATCACCTTTTTTCACGACCGGATCGCCACCGCGCTTGCCACGCAAAGCGGTTGCGTCGGTAACCATCTTTGCCCAGCTATCCTTCGATGCCGTGGACTCGTCCCACTGGATGTTGAGCTTCTGCTTGGCGCTGAACACGGCGTGGGTGTTGGTGCCAACGAGTGCAACGCCGTCCAATAGTTCCATGACGTTGTCGTTGCCCTTGATGATGAAGGCATCGACGATGCCAGGCAGTCTCTTGATCTCATCGAGGTTTGCGCCGACAACCTTGCCACCTATCGCAGGGCACTTCTGGTAGGCGGCATACAACATGTCCGGCACCCGGGTATCGATGCCAAACAAGGCACCACCAGTGACGATCACGCCGTTATCAACACCAGTGATGGCCTTGCCGATGATGGTGTAGTCCGCACGTTCCTTGAATTCGAGGGTGGCGACATCGGGAACGGGCTGTTTGGCGGCGAGTGACGCCAGTTGGGCGAAAGTACGGAACTCACCAGAGTCATGAGTTACCCGGCTGTTCGCAGCGGTCAGTTCATCACGTGACACTTCCATCACGATGGCACCAGCGCCAATCAACATTTCGCGGGCGGATGCCCCCATCTGGCGCATCTGGTCCCAGGTGCGCGGTACTGTGGTTGACCCACCCGCGCCATGCTGACCGAATAGCAGTTCGTTGACAGGGGACTGCAGTACTTCGACGTCGCTCCAGCTGGCCCCCATTTCCTCGGCGATCACCATCGGTAGCGTCGTCTTGATGCCCTGGCCCATTTCCGCGTTGGCGGAGTAGATGACGATCTTGCCTTCCGGGGTGACACGAACAAAGGCATTGAGTTCGGAGTTGCCAATGAGCAGTGTGGTGTCGGAGTCCGCCGCAAGTACGGAAGGTGCTACGGAGGCGAGAACAAAACCGCCACCGAGCAGGCCGGTCAGCTTCAAAAATCCACGCCGATCGATGCTGGTTGCAGTCGCGCGACGAACCGTATTCACCAGGTTGTTGTTGTCGTTGTTCATGCTGGTTGCGCCTGCAAACGAGCAGCATCGTAGAACAGCGCGCTGGCTGGATTCGCAGCCTTGTGAATGGCCGAACGAATTCTCAGGTAAGTGCCACACCGGCAATAGTTGCCGGCCATGGCGGCATCGATGTCCGCATCGGTTGGGTCCGGCTTGGTCGTTAGCAGTGCGGCTGCAGACATGATCTGGCCCGCCTGGCAGTACCCACACTGGGCCACATCCAGTTCTATCCAGGCCTGTTGCAGCGGATGCAATTGATCTGCCTTGGCGAGCCCTTCGATCGTCGTCACTTTTTGTCCCGCTATCGACGATACGGTGGTTACGCAAGATCGCATCGCCGCGCCGTTCACATGCACCGTGCACACGCCACACTGGGCGATGCCACAGCCAAATTTCGTGCCGATGAGACCGAGTGTGTCACGCAGCGCCCATAACAAAGGCATATCCGGTTCAACGTCGAGTGTCTGGTCAGCGCCATTGATGTTGAGTGTGTATCTGGGCATGGCAGGTGTCCTTTCCGATGCGGATTAATTTATGAGCACAGGAGAGCAAGAATAACCGCAGGACTGAATACGAACCTAGCAGTTCCTGGGCGTGATCAGACGAAATCGAGATCCGGATTCTGATGGAGCAAATCGCGGGCAGCTTCAACCTCTGAGGTCTTCGCCTTCAGTACGTCATTCACAAATTTGAAATAGACGTCGAATACACGCGTGGTCGCGCCGTCTTCGACAACAAAAAACGGGGCTCTTTCTACATTATGCTCGTTGGCGATTCGCATGCCTTCGCTGTCTGCATCGCGTTCATCGGCGATGACAAAACGATCGATCAGGTCGAGATAACCATCGCGTTCCAAGCGCATCGAGACGTCTGCGCATTTTCCACATGGCTCACCGTTCGCCAGGATTTTTTTAACGAAGGTGATGTGCATGGGATCAACGATGGACGATCTTGATGACGTTCTGGGCGTGCAGACCACACTCTTTCTGGGTGGCTTCTTCCCACCACCAACGACCAGCGCGCTCGTGTTCGTGCGGACCAACCGCTCGCGTGCAAGGCTCGCAGCCGATTGAAACGAAACCGCGATCATGCAGGGCGTTGTAGGGCACTTCGTTGGTGCGGATATACGACCAGACATCCGCAGACGACCAGCCCGCCAGCGGGTTGAACTTGGTCACGGTGTGGTCGACGGTCGAAAAAGCCTTGTCGGTCTGCTCGAGTGGCACGTCGATTCGCGTCACGCTCTGGTCGCGGCGTTGACCAGTGATCCAGGCGTCCAGGGTAGACAGTTTTTTGCGCAAGGGCATGATCTTGCGAACACCACAGCATTCGTTGTGGCCATCTTTGTAGAACGAGAACAGACCTTTTTCAGACACCAATCGCTCGACTGCAGAGGCTTCAGGCATCAGCATCTCGATCTTCACGTTGTAACGCGTGCGAACGTCTTCAATGAACCGGTAGGTTTCAGCAGGCAGTCGGCCGGTATCGAGACTGAACACACCGACCTCAATTCCGAGCCGATGCGCCATTTCCAGAAGTACGACGTCTTCCGCACCGCTGAAGGAGATGGCAATCTTGTCGGACGCGAATCGTGACGCGGCGTCCAGCAGGATGTCTTCCGGTGACGGCTCGTGCAGTTGAATGTGTGTACTTGGGTTATCCATTGCCATTGTCCCGTTCTGGTTCCTGTCTAAAGTTTGGTCGCGCTAGCGCCCCTGATCGCGCGCTTCATCGAGTTAGCGGCTCACCTGAATGAATCCTCATCAGGTTGAGATCAGTTTTAGCCAGAGCAGCGTAGCAATGCCGGATAACGGTTATAAATACTGAGTGGCTATATGCTTAATCTGGCAGGTCACTCCAGACTGGAGGCAGTAGTGGATATCGTGTGTCTGGACCTGGAAGGTGTATTGATCCCAGAAATCTGGCAAGCCGTCGCCCGTGAAGTGAACGAAGACAGGCTGCAGAAGACCACTCGCGATATCCCGGTGTATGACGATCTGATGCAGTATCGACTGGGGATAATCGCCGAAATCGGTCTGTCCCTGACCACGATCCAGAAGGTGATCTCGGAGCTCGATCTGCTGCCTGGCGCCGGACAGTTCCTCGATCAGCTTCGCGGTGAATACCAGGTGGCCATCCTCTCGGATACGTTCTACGAATTCGGGATGCCGTTCATGGCAAAAATGGGGTTTCCGTTCCTTCTTTGCCACAAGTTAGTCATCACCAACGACATCATTACCGGATATTCACTCCGCCAACCCGACCCGAAACGAGCCTCTGTCAAGGCATTCCACAGTCTCAAGTACAACGTTACGGCTGCTGGAGACTCCTACAACGATATCGCCATGCTTGAAGAGGCCGACCGGGGATTTTTCTTCTGTGCGCCGGACAATGTCATCAAGCAGTTCCCGCAATACCCCGTGACGACGTCCTACGACGAGCTTTTGGCGCACATCAGAGTAGGCCAACCGCCACGGTCGAATTGAATCGGCTCGCGATAAACTGGTTCACAGTCTTGGTCAGCGTGCCTTCATCGATTATGATGGCATTGATGTCAAATTGAGATGCGGCCATGGCACAACTGACCATTCGTAATCTGGACGACGCGGTAATGCAGGCACTCAAACGAAAGGCGGTAGAAGCTGGCGTATCTACCGAGGAAGCAGCGAGGCGATGTCTCGCCAGTGCCACCGGCGTGGACCGGGTTGCTGCGGTTGAGCGTTTGCGGCAAACCCGCAAACGAATCAAGGGTGTCGCCGACGGTGACACGCCTGAGCGAATCATCCGGCGGATGCGCGATGAGCGCACCCAATTACTGGAAAACAGGCACACAGATCAACAGACGTTGTGAGAGCCGTAGTCGTGGATGCCAGCATCGCGTTGCGATGGTTGCTGGACGAGGTGGAAGCGAGCTCTGCGTTTGACCTGTTGGAAAAATCGGTCCTGCACGCGCCAGACTTTCTTTTAGTCGAAGTCAGCAATGTTCTCTGGGTCAAGACCCGCGCGCAAACGCTGGACCGCGACGGCGCGGAGGAGTTGTATGAGCGGTTGACGGAATTGCCAATCACGTTCTGGCCGACAGCGGAGCTGATTGCTCGAGCCAGGACCGCTTCGTTTGCGTACGATCTGACCCTCTATGACGCGCTGTATGTCGCCCTGTCGGAACGAAGTGGATACCCATTGGCAACTGCCGACCGCGGCATCATAACCGCGCTCCAGCGCTCCGGGAAACCTGAGTTGATCTTTCCGCTCTAGCATAGACGAGCGATTATGTAGACAAAATGTGCTTGACTGCGTCGATTTCGGCACATATGGTGTTTTAAACACAGTTATTGTCAACAATCGTGGCACAGCCGATTCAGCTGATTTCAGGCGCGACACTTGCGGAGCAGGTCATGGCAGCACTCCAGCGTGCCATCGTGACCGGAGAGTTTGCTCCAGGCACCAAACTTAGCGAAGCGGATCTCGCCAAGCGGTTCGGGGTCAGTCGTGGCCCACTGCGAGAGGCCATACGCAGACTGGAGATTCGACGACTTCTGACGGTGGTACCCAACGCCGGAGCACGGGTCGTCTCGCTCAACAATCAGCAGCTCATCGCGCTGTTTGAAACTCGAGAAGCACTTGAGGGGCAGGGGGCCTGCCTGGCAGCTGAGCGTATGAGCGATGAGTCCATTGCTGACGTGCATGGGCTGCTTGATCGGCACGCCGCTGTCATTTCTGCTGCTGAAGGTCGCGCGTACTATCAGGAAGAGGGCGACTATGATTTCCATTTCCGAATCGCCCATGGTTCAGGCAATTCGCTACTGGCAGGGATTCTTCTGGACGATCTTTATCAACTGCTCCGAATGTATCGATTTCGGTTGTCTGCAGCGCATGGGCGGGCGGAGCAGGCATTGCTGGAGCATCGCCAGATTCTCAGCGCGATTTCCGAACGTGATGGTCAGCTGGCCGAGCTACTGATGCGTCGGCACATTGCCCGGGGCCGCAGTCGACTTGCCGAACAGGTCGAAACTGGCGAAGAACGGACTCCATCTCATTGATCTATATCGTTAAACTACCCATACCTCACAGGAGGTCGACCCCATGAGCGCAGGCCGAAAATTTCGTGCAGCGATTGCCGCCGAAAAACCACTGCAGATTCCGGGAGCCATCAACGCGTATGCGGCGATGCTTGCCGAGCACAGCGGGTTCCAGGCGATCTATTTGTCTGGGGCGGGTATCGCCAACGCGTCCTATGGCCTGCCTGATCTTGGCATGACCAGCATGAGTGACGTACTGGAGGACGTCCGACGGGTGACGGCCGCCTGCGATCTCCCCCTGCTGGTCGACATCGACACGGGTTGGGGTGGGGCGTTCAACATTGGCCGCACCATCAAGGAAATGATTAGCGCCGGAGCTGGCGCGGTCCATATCGAAGACCAGGTTGCGCAGAAGCGATGCGGCCATCGTCCGAACAAGGAAATTGTCTCCATCGACGAAATGTGCGATCGGATCAAGGCAGCGGTGGATGCCAAGACCGACCCCGATTTTGTGGTGATGGCCCGCACGGACGCATTGGCGGTGGATGGATTCAACGCGGTGATTGAGCGAGCCGGACGATTTGTCGAAGCCGGCGCCGACGCAATCTTTGCCGAGGCCATGACCGATATCGATATGTACAAGCCCGTGGTCGAGGTCGCCCGCGTGCCGGTTCTTGCGAACCTGACGGAATTCGGCCAGACGCCTTTGTATACTGCCCTGCAGCTTCGGGAGGTGGGTATCAGCATGGCGCTCTATCCGCTGTCCGCGTTTCGGGCCATGAGTAAGGCGGCACTGGCGGTCTACTCGGCAATTCGCAACGAAGGCACACAAGCTTCGGTGGTCAACCTCATGCAAACCCGCATGGAGCTGTACGATCACCTGGGCTACCACGAATACGAAAAAAAGCTCGATGAGCTGTTTCAGAGCAACCGGGGGGCAACCTGATGGTAGAGAAAAAACTGGGTGGCGCAGGGCTGAGGGGCCAGAGCGCCGGCGATACCGCACTGTGCACGGTAGGCAAGACGGGCACTGGCCTGACTTACCGTGGCTATGATATTTCCGATCTGACCAGCAATGCTGGATTTGAGGAAGTAGCTTATCTGATCTTCTACGGCGAGTTGCCCAATGTCGCGCAGCTTGCGGCTTACCGAAAGGATTTGAAGTCGCAGCGAAAGCTGCCGGCAACGTTACTCGAAGTACTTGAGCGTATTCCGGCGTCGGCCCATCCGATGGATGTGATGCGGACCGGTTGTTCGATGCTGGGCAATCTGGAACCGGAAGGTGATTTTTCCAATCAGCAGAAGGTTGCCAATCGTCTGCTCGCGACACTGCCCGGCATCATCAACTACTGGTATCGCTTCACCCACGAGGGTGTGCGTATTGATACCGAATCGGATGAAGACACCCTGGCCGGTCACTTCCTGCAGACCTTGTCCGGCAAGGCACCCAGCGCGCTGCATCGGCAGGTGATGGACGTCTCGCTCATTCTCTACGCGGAGCATGAGTTCAATGCATCGACATTCACTGCGCGCGTGTGTGCGTCAACCCTTTCAGATATGCACTCCTGCGTCACCGGTGCGATCGGTTCGCTGCGGGGCCCTCTGCATGGTGGTGCCAACGAGGCCGCGATGGAGCTGATCGAAAAGTTCCAGTCGGCAGAGCAGGCAAGCCAAGGCGTTCTGGACATGCTCATCCGCAAGGACAAGATCATGGGCTTTGGCCATGCGATCTACCGCACGTCGGATCCACGCAATGTCATCATCAAACAGTGGGCCGAAAAACTCGCCAACGAGGTGGGTGACAAAGTGTTGTACCCCGTGTCGTGTGCCATTGAAAAAGTGATGTGGGACCAGAAAGAACTGTTTGCGAATGCAGACTTCTTCCACGCCAGTGCCTACAACTTCATGGGTATCCCGACCAAACTGTTCACCCCGATTTTCGTGTGTTCGCGGGTCAGTGGCTGGGCCGCTCACGTCATGGAACAACGCAGCAACAACCGCATCATTCGTCCCAATGCGGACTACATCGGACCTGCCCCACGCAAACTTAAGCCCATCGGCAATCGATGATCGAGCTGGCGGCCGGGTGGTGGTATACCGCCCGGCGCTGCGATCATGAGGTGACACCGTGAAGTTTAAGGCCTGGGAAGTTTGAAGCCCGGAAGGAGGGACGATGCAGGATTTCAACGACAAGGTTGCGTTTGTAACCGGCGCGGCCAGCGGTATTGGCCTCGGCATGACCCGCGGGTTTGTTCGCGCCGGCATGCGGGTGATGATGGCTGACATTGAAAGCAAAGCGCTGTCAGCGGCCGCAGAAGGGATTCGTGCAGAGTGTTCCCCGAAGGATGCAAGTCGAATCGAAACCCTGATCTGCGACGTTTCTGATCGTGCATCCGTGTTCGCGGCTGCCGATCAGACATTGCGTACTTTCAACAAGGTCCACGTGGTGTGCAATAACGCCGGAGTGACCAGCGGGGGCCTCATGGAGGAGTGTTCCGAAGGTGACTGGAGTTGGGTCATCGGCGTGAACTACCTTGGTGTGCTGCATGGATGCCAGGCGTTTCTACCCCACATCAAACGCCAACAGGAAGGTGGACACATCGTCAATACCTCGTCTATGGCCGGGGTACTGGGCGGCATGCCTGCCTGGGGGCCATACAATTCCACGAAATACGCGGTAGTCGGGTTGACTGAGGTGCTGCGGCAGGAAGGTCGCACCGGTGGTTTCGGTGCATCGGTCCTGTGTCCAGGCGGGGTCAACACCAACATCTTCGAGGCACCACGAAATCGACCCTCACGTTTCGGTCCGCAGGAATCGGTCGTTGCCGACAAGATGACCGCCAGTGACATCAGCAAGGGCATCAACCCGGATATCGTCGGTCGTCTGGTGCTGGAAGCGATCCAGGCGGATCGTCAGTTCATCTTTACCGATCCGAGATTGCGATCACGAGTAGAACGACGACACGAAAAGATGATGGCAGACTTCCAGTGGGCTGCGGAGTCGAACGCATTGGTGAGTGCAGGCGCGCCAGGTACAAAGCAGTCTGGCTAAACCGGCAATCACAGAACCCGACTCGCTGATTCGTGTTCATCAATGCCGTGTTGGAAAGCTATGCTTTCATCTGCAACGCGAAAAGGGCATCGAACTTTCAGGATGATTACCGTCAACGACAACCAGGACAGGCCTCTATCGGTTGAGGAGCTGAAGGCTCTTCGCACACGGGCCGTTGATACGCACAAAGCCGGCCGCCACGTCGAGGCGATCGCCCTGTACCGCCGATTCCTCGCAAGCGTCCCGAACGATGCTGCGATCTGGTCCAATCTTGGAGTTGCCCATCGAATTCGTCAGGAGTTCGATGCGGCCGTTGCCTGTTACCTGCGAGCGCTTGAGCTCAAGCCCAATGATTCAGGCTTTCTCTCCAATCTAGGCAACGCGCTCAAGGATCTGGACCATCTTGACGAAGCGCTGGCCGCGCACTCGAAAGCGGCAAGCATTGCGCCCAGCGACTACAACACGCGGCACAACTATGGTATCGCCCTTCGGGATGCTGGCCGCTTCACTGAATCGTTGGCAGAGTTCGCAGCCGCTTGCCGCATCGATCCGAACAACGCCAATCCCCGTTGGGACAGCGCCGTCAGTCATCTCTACCTCGGCGACTATGCTTCGGGTTGGGCCGAGTATGAGTGGCGCTGGAAGATTGGCGAGGTCGAAAAGCGTTCCAGTGCACTGCCCGAGTGGCGAGGCGAGGATCCGGGTGGGCGTGCGATCTACTTTTATCCCGAACAAGGATTTGGGGACACGTTGCTGGCCGTGCGATTCCTGCCGTGGGTGAAGGCGCAGGGTGCGAAGGTTTATCTGGAGTGCAAAACACCTCTGCGCAGACTGTTTGCGCAGCTCGATGGAGTTGATGAACTCTGCGACCCGGCCGGACCTCCGCCCAAGGACACTGCGCTGCAGGCTCCGCTCATGGCGTTGCCCGGTTTGTTTCGAGCCACGCTGGCCAATCTGCCGCCACCGCCGCGCCTTGCTATCCCCGAAGCTGCACGCGTCCGTGCTCGCTCGTTGATGGGGCCCTTGGATGGACGATTGCGAGTGGGCGTGATCTGGTCGGGAAGCGTCACGTTCAAGCGCAATCACAAGCGTTCCGTTGGTGTCGAGCGATTTGTACCGCTGGCGCAAATTCCTGGAGTACAACTGTATTCCTTACAGAAGGGGCCGCGGGAGGGTGATATCACCGAACATGGAGCGGCATCAGTGATGATCGACCTGGGCGCAAGGGTCGAAGATTTTGCGGAAACCGCTGCCTGCATTGAAGCGCTGGATCTCGTCATCATGACCGATTCATCCGTTGCGCATCTGAGTGGCTCGTTGGGGCGCCCGGTCTGGAACCTGCTCAACTACGCGGCGTACTGGTTGTATTTGTGGAATCGGGAGGACACGCCCTGGTATCCGAGCATGCGCCTCATCAGGCAGCCGAAGGCAGGTGATTGGGACAGCGTGTTTGCGCGGGTTAGGGAGGATCTGCAACGGGCTGCGGAACGGAAGCGAAAAGGCGAACATCCGTTTGGGCATTGATTCGTAGCCACTTTCGCCGATGACCGATGGAGTTGCACCGGATGCCTGCACAGCTTACGGTGGCTCATCAAATTCAGGGGAAGCCAGGATGATTCAATGGGTGCGTCTATCAGGTTTCGTCACGCTGCTGTTCATCAGTACCAGCAGTCCGAACGCCGCTGAGCCAAACTGGACCGACATTGAAGCCGAGACACTGCGTCACTTTCAGGCGCTGGTTCAGTTCAACACTCAGGATCCACCAGGCGGCGAAGCAGAAGCCGCGAAATATCTTCAAGACGTTTTGACCGCAGAGGGGATTAACGTGAACCTTCACGCCCTGGAGCCGCACCGACCCAATGTTCTGGCACGTCTGAAAGGCAATGGTAACAAGCGGCCGCTCCTCATCATGGGCCATACCGATACGGTCAACGTCGATCCAAAGAAGTGGATCCATCCGCCATTTTCTGCGCACCGTGAGAGCGGACATATCTACGGTCGTGGGACGGTTGACGACAAAGATAACGTTGTTGCGGCACTGATGACGATGCTGACGTTGAAACGACTCAACGTGCCCCTTGATCGAGACGTCATATTCCTGGCCGAATCTGGAGAGGAGGGATCCACACGCGTCGGTATTCAGTACATGGTGAATGAACACTTCGACAAGATCGACGCAGAATTTTGTCTCGCCGAAGGCGGCGGGGTTTCCCGACAGGAAGGCCAGGTGGTTCGGGCTGGAATCGCCACGACCGAAAAGATTCCACGTGCCATTCTGTTGACGGCGCGTGGACCTGCCGGGCACGGTTCGGTGCCGCTGGAATCCAATGCGTTGACTCATCTGTCAATGGCAGTCGCAGCGCTCGCCAACTGGCGCATTCCGATTCGTCTGAACGAAACCACAACAGCCTACTTCAAACGTCTCGCAGAGATTTCACCTCCTGATAAAGCTCAGCGTTATGCAGACGTTCTGCACCCGGATCCGAAAATCCGTAGCGTAGCGGATGAATACTTTCGCAAAAACGAGCCCATGCACGCGTCCATGCTCCGCTCCTCGATGTCGCCCACCATCATCCAGGGGGGATATCGCGTGAATGTGATTCCTTCGGAAGGGACAGCCACCATCGATACCCGACTGGAACCATCGGAAGATCCTGAGGCGTTCCTCGAACAGGTGAAAGGTGTGATCAATGATCCTGCCATCGAAGTGACATGGGCGCCCAGGGATGTTCGACCTGCGGGTGTGTCCCCGCTAGGTACCGAAGCGTTCAGTGTTCTTGAAACAAACGTGAAAAAGCACTACAACGCGCCCGCGCTGCCCATCATGCTGACTGGGGGTACCGATATGGCCTATCTACGAACGCGTGGAATGCAGTGTTATGGCATTGGGCCGGCCACAGATGCAGAAGACGGGCCCAAGGGATTTGGACCGCATAGCGATCAGGAGCGAATTCTCGAAAGCGAACTCTATCGTTTCGTGCGATTCAACTATGACGTGGTAAAGGACCTGGCCGGTACACGATAGCGCCAGGCTCTCAATAAGCGCACTAACGTCTGGTGAAGTCGATATGCAATTCGTTCAGCGCCCTGAGCGCATAGTTGGGGTAGTGACGTAGATTGTTCTTGCCTGGGGTCAGCCGGAAATCGTCAATGTGGTCGATGAACGCCTTGAATCCCCAATACAGTTCACGGCGTGCCAACGGAGCACCCAGACAGTAATGCGTGCCTGAGCTGAAACCGAGGTGGCTGGCAGCATTACGTCGCTCCAGGTCGATGTCGTCGGGATTGCTGAAGTGCCTGACATCGCGGTTGCCCGCTGCGAATCGCGCATCGAGTACAGACCCTTTCGGGATGGAAACCCCGTGTATTTCGACGTCAACTTTCGCCGTTCGAGTCAGACCTTGCACGGGGCTTTCGAGTCGGACCACTTCTTCGCAAAACGTCTTGAGATATTTTTCGGGGTCAGACTTCAACATATCCCATACACGCGGATTCTGTGCCAGTAACATGATGCCGGCCGATAGCGCATTGGTGGTCGTTTCAGAGCCGCCAACAAACGTGTCCTGCATCATTTCTGCGTGCAGCTCATTGTCAGTGAGTGTGCGTCCCCACCCGGGCACTTCGGTGTTCACCAGGTCGGATAGCAGTGTGTCATCCGGCGCTTTGCGCAGCCGATCGAAGATGGTCTGAAAGTAATGCTGCGCCTGAATCTCCATTTCAGTCGCCCAGATCACCTGTTCCTTCGACAGGTTGAATCCGGTGCCGCGAAACCATGCGTCGGTCCAGGCCTTGATCTGCCAGATGTCCTCATCCTTGGCACCCATCTGCCTGCAGATGATGATGAGGGGCAGGGGAACTGCGTACTGTTTAACCAGATTGCAGTGACCATCTTCGATAAATCTGCCAATCAACTCGTAAGCGAGCGATTCAACTTCCGGGTCGAGTTCATTGATACGTTTAGGCCTGAACGCCTTGTCAAAGATCGAACGCATCTGTCTATGGTCAGGATCATCCCGGGCAGCGAGGGAGGCACCCGGTACCCAACCTTTGTCCAGAAACATCTCATAGGCCATACGCGCATTGCCGGTCAGTCGCGCATGATCATTGCTTGGTCGCAGATTTGAAAATCGTTCGGCATCCAGACAGATGGTGCGCAGGTCTTCGTAGCGTGTGATGACGTAGATGCCAGTACGAGGGTCCTGCCATACGGGAGCCTGCTCACGAAGCAATTCGTAGGTAGGAAACGGACACTCGAGAATTTCCGGATCAGCCAGCGTCGCTTCCGCTAACGAGCGGGGGCACACCGGATTTTCCATTCGGTTGATTTCACTCATCAGCACTCCCCCCCTTCCCACCGAAAAGCCGTACGCCTATTCAATCTCAAGCACGATCGAATTGCAGATGAATCGACTTCAGTGCGCGCAACCAGAAGCCCGGGACATGGCTGTAGTCGTCTTTGCCCGGTACCGGCCGCATGTTCGGTACCCGCTCGAGTAGAATTTCCCACGCCAACCATTGTTCGTAACGGGAGAGTGTGGCGCCTGGGCACACATGTTCGCCCAGCCCAAAGGCCAGGTGCCTTCCAGCATTCTTCCGATCCAGGTCAGGGTTGGTCGGCTCGGGAAATCGCTCGGGGTCATGGTTGCCGGCGCCGTAGCGGATGGACAGGATCGCGCCCTTCGCCAATTTGAATCCGTTGATGTCGGTGTCTTGGGTCACGTGGCGAAACAGCCCCTGAGTCGGTGATTCGATGCGAAGCACTTCTTCGACCCAATTCTTGATTTTGCTGCGGTCAGCTTGCAAAGCGGCGTACACCTCAGGATTTCTGAACAGAAGCCACAGTCCATTGGCGAGCGCAAAGGTTGTGGTTTCGTTGCCGCCGATCAGCAGGTGGTCGGAAATACCAATGATCTCGGTATCGGTTAATGGGCGTTTGTGACCAAGTTCGACATCCTCCAGTTCCACGGTGGTGAGATGGGTGATGATGTCGTTGGCCGGTTGGCGACGTTTGGCCTTGATGGTGTCATGGATGTAGTGCTGCAGTTCAATGTGTTTTTCAACGGCCCAGGTTTCGCGTTCAAGGGTGAGACCACGAGAAAACGGCAGCACCCACGCATAGGACCACTCCTTGAGCATCGGCAGATCCATCCGTGGAAAGCCGAGTAGTTCGCCGATAACGATCATCGGCAGGGGCTCGGCGAATTCTTTCATGAATTCAATTTCGCCCTTGTCGATCCAGGTGTCGATAAGCTCGTTGATGACACCCCGTATGAAAGGTTCCTTTTCCTTGATTGCGGATAGCGTCAGCTTTGGGTCAACCAGTGCACGATAGTGTTTGTGCTTGGGGAGGTTTTCGCCCAGCGCGGTATAGCGCCGCCACCCTTTTTGTTCATACAGTGCTGACGCCTCCGGGTACTTGATCAATGGTTCAGCGTCTTGCACGTCCGGGCCGGCAGTAAACAGGCTCGGTCGGCGTAACACGTACTCAATGTCGTCATACCGTGTCAGCACGACCATGCCGGTTTGAGGCATGAAGTAAATCGGTGCTTCGGTGCGAAGCACGTTATAGGCATCGAACCAGTTCTCCTGTACGACCGGGTCCATGAAGTCAATCTCGGCCGCCTGTTTGAATGGGCAGGCGATTGGTTTGGCTGTGGTCATGATTCGAACCCTTCGTTTGTCCGCTGTGCTGTGGGATTATGAACACTGACCGGATTGGAGCAAGGTGCTTACCCCTGAAATCAGCCAAGAAGTCAGCACAGAAGTCGGCATCGCAACGTTGCTGAACACGAACAGGGAAGATAGTCTTCCGTCACTGGACACACCTATTTACCGGAGAGCACGCGATGGGTTCGCACACAGATCTCGAAGCAAACAAGGCCGTTGTGCTGTCATTCTGGAAAGCGTTTTCAGAGAGTCGGTTTGCCGATGCGCTGGGTTTGCTGGCGGACAATGCGACCTGGCGGGTCATGGGTAATACCAGTATCTCGTGGACGTATAACAAGACCGAGTTTTCACAACTCGTGTACGGCATTGCCGACAGCACAGTGCAGGGCATTGAGGTGAAAGGCACCGTGCTGACAGCCGAAGGAGATCGTGTCGCCATGGAAGCCGATTCTTATGGCCCGATGAAGTCCGGCAAGGTCTATCAGAATCAATATCATTTTTTACATATTCTGCGAAACGGAAAAATCGAAGCCGTTCGCGAATACCTCGATACGGAGCACGTCACGGCTATATTCGGCTGACAAGCACGTTCAAACGGGCCGCTCGACGGCCTTCAACCTTGATTCCACTTATCGCCATTGGAGAAAGAATGACGAACAACGCTTTGCGCCCGCTTCTCAAGTTTGCCTTGCCAGCAATCCTGGGGATGACGGGTATCACGACAAATACAGCGCTTGCGACCGAAGGCGCGCGAGTCATTGAAGAAATTGTGGTCACCGCGCGAAAGCGTGAGGAGAACATTCAGGACGTAGGGCTGTCTGTCAGCGCGCTGTCACAGGAAGAAATTGAAAACACTTTTGCCAGGGACTTACGGGACCTCGTCTATGTTTCGCCCAACCTGGTGCTGGATGACACGGCACAAGGTCCAGGCGGCGTAGCCTCTGCGTTCATCCGCGGTATCGGTGTATCGGAAGTTGAAAAGAACTTCGATCCAGCAGTCGGCGTCGTTGTTGACGGTATTTTTCTTGGGACGATGACCGGTGGTATCACTCGAGCCATCGATCTGGAAAGTGTCGAAGTCCTGCGCGGCCCGCAAGGCACACTGTTCGGTCGCAACACCATTGGTGGCGTTATTAATCTTCGCCGCTCAAAACCAACTGGTGAGTTGGGCGGCAAGGTTCGCGCCAGTGTGGCCAACTACGAAACCACTCGTGTCGACGGTCTGCTCAACTTTGGGCTGGGCGAAACGGTTGCCGTGAAACTTACTGGCACATACGACGACCAGGGCAAAGGCCACTACAAAAACATCAATACTGGTCGACATGACGGTCAGATCGAGTACCACAGCTTTGGCGCCAACATCCTGTTTTCACCGACTGACACGATCGAGATCGAGTACACCACTCAAATTGAGCGAACCGATCAAGATACACCGGTGCTGCTGAACGTTGGACAGCCAGGGCAGCTGTTTTGCGATGCTTTCGGGTTCTGCTCCCCCGACCTGAATACGCCCGTGTCAGGTGATCGTCTGAAGACGACCCAGTTCGGGGTTGGTCCGGATGACGCGACGTTTGATGCCGATACACATATCGTGGAACTACGTTGGGATCTGACGGATGCGTTGAGTCTCGACTACGTGTTCGGCTCATGGCAAACCGATGAAACTGTCCTGACAGACTTCGATGCCGTACGTCCGGTACTTTTCCATACATCGCGGCCTGCTGACTACGAGCAAACCACTCATGAACTTCGTCTGACCTGGGAGGGTGACAGTCGTGTGCGCGGTACTGCAGGACTTTACGCCTGGGACTCAGAGTATGAAATCGGTTTGCGCAGCTTTATCGGCTTTGTCATTCCGAATGTGGTGCTCGACCTGCCGCAGACTTCCCATCAGGAATCCCAATCATGGGCTGCGTTTGTTGAAGGTGATGTGGACATCACCGACGCTCTGGTATTGACGGTCGGCGGCCGGTATACCAAGGACGAAAAGGACACGGATCAACGAGGCATCGTCACCGCCAACGCTTCTGACAAGTGGAATCAGTTCACGCCGAAACTGGGTCTGAAGTATGCGATCAATGACAATGCCATGGTCTACTTCACTTATGCGGCGGGCTATCGCAGTGGTGGATTCAACGGCCGGGTCGACAGCGTCGAAAATGCAACGACGCCCTATGATCAGGAAACAGTCGATAACTTCGAAGGCGGCTTCAAGACGGACTGGCTGGATGGAACCTTGCGAGTGAACGGCGCTGTGTTCTACATGGACTACCAGGACAAACAGGAAGAACTGCAATTGCCGTCAGCGACCAGCGGCACCGGACAGGTTACGCTCGTTGCGAACGCTTCCACTGCAATCATGCAAGGTATCGAGCTGGATGTTACCTGGCTGGCAACGGAAGCGCTGAGTCTGCGCGCCAATCTGGGATTGCTGGATGCGAAGTACGACAAGTTCCAGTTCCGCAATGCGGCCGGATTGCAGGACCTTTCGAATCTTGAACTGCGTCGTGCGCCAGATGTCACTGCGACGTTAAGTGCGACGTATGAATGGACCATCGGCAATGGCCGTGCCTGGACAGTACTCGGCTACCATTACATGAGCGAGTATGAAGTCGACTTCGCCAACAAACCCGAACTCACCAACGATGCACAGGGGCTGCTCAGTGCTTCATTCAATTACGAGATCGGTCCGTTGCAGGTCAGTGCCTTCGGTCACAATCTGACGGATGAGGATGGATACACCATTGGCTTCGATGTGGCGGGACTGTGGAGTTATGCAGCGACTCGACCGCCACGCACTTACGGCATGGAAGTCAGCTATACCTTCGGGCAGTAGCGGCTGAGAGAGCAAAGAAAAAGGCGACTCCATTACTGGAGTCGCCTTGTTACGGACCGCGCTGACTAGTTGAGGTTATAAGTCAGTTGTGCAGTGATCAGGCGAGGGTAGCCAATGCTACCTGTGAGGTCAGAGATTCCTGTACCCGGAATCGTTTTTTGCAGTGGCTTGTCACCAATACTGGTCACGTACAACTCATTCGTGCAGTTGGAACAGATCAGGCCAATCTCCCACGGACCGTCGGATTGATACACACGCGCTGCCAGGTTGGTGAGCGTGCGTGCGTCAATATCGGTATTGGGTTGACCCCGGTTCTTGAAGCCCTTGTTGTAGTGGATCACGTCCGCCGTCAACTCAAGCCCCCAGGTGGAGGTCAGCATGGTGTCGTAGGTCGCTCCGGCGTTCACCTGAAGTGGTGGTCCGCCATAGCGCTTGCCAGAGAGATCCTGGATTGGGGCACCCAGCGGTCCAACATGGCAGCCAGGCCCGGTTGCCACGACGAGTTGAGCGGTGTGGCATGCAGCATCGGCAAACTCATCAAATTTCAGCTTGCTGTACTGCCCTGCCAACCGCAGCTGAAGTTCCTCGCTAGCCTGGAAGGTAGTCTGGATTTCGATACCTTCGCTCGATGCCACTGCAGCGTTCTGAGTGGAGAACGTCGTGGTGACGGAATTGAATACCGCAACCTGCAGATCCGTGAATTCGTAGCTATAAAGGATCAGGTCCGCTGACATTCGACCATCCAGATAATATCCCTTGATCCCGACTTCGAAACCGTCGACCTCTGTTTCATCGAAAATGAAATAGTCATCGATGACTTCCGGTGTTACGACAGGGAATCGCGGTACCGTGCCTGGGTTTGAGATGCCGAATGACTGGAAGCCTGTTTTGTAAGCGGCGTAGATCATGACGTCATCGATCGGTGTCCAGCTGACGGTAATCTCAGGAGATACGTTGTCTGACTTGCCCTTGGGCGAGTAGAACAGACCTCCTGGGGAAAATGCCGCAAAGCCTCGCTGGTAAATGTTGCCACCGAAGGAGTCGCGCTTTTCGTTGGTATAACGCGCCCCGCCGGATACCAGCCACTGGTCACTGACTTGCCAGTCGAGACTACCGAAGAACGAATAGCTCTCGATGTTGTTTTCCCAGTGCTGGTGATAGTTGATGCTGGTACCAGGGTAGATGCTGGTCGGACTCCGATCCGGACCACCGAAGAACGCGTTCGGCAGAATCTGCACGGGTGCATCGAGGTCGCGCTGGCTGTCTTCGTAGAAGGCACCCAACATGAAGTTCACCGGACCATCGAATAACGACTGCAGTCTAAGTTCTTCGGTCCACGAAGAACCGCCTTCACCTTGTTTGGAGACGACGATACCGTAGCTCGTGTAGTCGTAGTTGGTGTACTCGCGATGGCGGTAGTCCCACACACCCGTCACCGAAGTCAGCTTGAAGTTTTCCAGATCAAGATTCATCTCGAGTGTAATGACCTGGTTATCCAGCTTGTTGAAGAACCGGGCGTCTTCGTCCAGGCGCGGATGATTGTTTGCAATCGTTGCCGGGGGCAGGCCACCGTTACGCTTCAGTTGTGGCTTGTTGTCCGGGCAGATCTGCGTCGGATCTGGCAGGAACAGGTAGTAGGGGTTTCCTCCCGGGCCATCCGCGCATGAATACAGCACGGTCCGACCACTGTCATTCTGTTTGGAGAATGACCTGAAAAACTTGAACGTTGCGTCGAAGTTATCGACAGGCTCCCACACCGTTGTCAAACGAACGACACGCTGATCCTGCTTGGGATATTCATCGTAAGAGGCGCCGCGCGAAGGTCCGCTGTTAAGACCTGTGGTATTCAGCGGTTGGGCCGTATTCTTCAGGAAACCGCCCTGCATGTTCTGGTAGCGACCAGCCAGGCGAACCGCGAGCGTGTCGCCAATCGGCATGGACAGCGCTGCTTCGAGTACGGGATCTTCTGTCCTGAACTCGTAGGAGGTGCGTGCAAAGCCTTCCATCTCGGCGCCAACTTCTGGCGTGACACTGGTGACAGCAACGACACCGGCGGGGCTGTTCTTGCCGAAGAACAGAGCTTGCGGACCTTTCAGGACTTCGACCGACTGAATATCGAAAAAGCCGGTGTCGAGCATGTGTCCACGGCTGAAGGACATGCCATCAATCACCAGCGAAACCGGCTGGTCTGCACCATAGTCGACTGCCAGGTTGCCTACACCGCGGATCGCAATGCTGCCACCCGCACCACCACCCGCGCCGTGTGCAATCTGGACTCCCGGAATTCGGGATGTCAGCTGATCCAGATCACGGGTGTTGTAGCGTTCGATTTCTTCGGCGCCCAAGGCGGCAACGGCAACCGGTGTGTCTACCAGTCGCTCTTCGCGCATCCGTGCGGTGACGACGATCTCCTCGATCGCCAGTGAATTTGCGACTTCTTCAGCAAATGCTGACGAACTAACGAATCCAAATCCTGCCATTGCGGCCACCAGCGCTGAGCTCGTCAGCCCGAGGGCTGCAAGTTTTCGGCGTGTGGACGAGCGAGGGCGGGCTTCGGGTGATATTCCCGATTGGTGAACCATGTAAATCTCTCCCACTAGTCGTTGAGATACAAACGCGCAAAAGGCGGAGAAAAATCAGGTCGATGCGTGACTGCAAAACACCTCGGCCCTGTTGCAACCTCTCCCGTGCCAACATGGCGTTCGAACCGGCCTCCTGTATAGACCAATTTTTGACGAGTTGGAAGCAGGACAATCATTTCTGACGGTTTTAGAGGACGGACTCGAATGTCTCCAGATCCGGGTGTCCGAGATAGGTGTCTTTCGGTGCTGAAGCCTGGGCGTGCGCACGACCGAATTTGTCCGATTCGGTCCACGCAACGAATGCGGCCTTTGATTCCCATGTGCTGTGAGATACATACAGCACATGGTCATCCCGCAGCGGGCCTTTCAAAAGATGAAAGCTGGTAAAACCCGATACGTCGTCGAGGAACGACTCCCGTTCCCGCCAGATTTTTTCAAATCCGTCCTCGAACCCTTTGGCGATTCGAAAGCGGTTCATCGTGATAAACATGGCATATTCTCCTGATTCGTTTTCATACTTTGGTTAGTCCGTTCGCTGGCCGGCAGCCCATTCGATTCCGGCAAACTATGACTTGTCGCCCAACTGCTCGCGAACTCTGGCGCTGACTTGCTCATACAACTCGTCACTCCAGCCAGTAACCTTGCCATTGAACAGGAAGTCGGGGGGCACCACCTCGGGACCTTCGCCAGGACCCATGGGCGGCGTGAAGTAACCCAGCGCATAAGATCCCATGGAGTACCCCAGCAGCGCCCTAAGGTCTGGTGCAAGTGTCTTCGCGATGTGGGGAGGACACGATAGATACTGGTTTTCTTCCTGCCTGAGCCACCCAAGACAATATGTGATATTGATGCCGATACGATCCTGGGTGGATTGATTGCGGCCACCGGAGTGAATGACTGATCCTGAATAAATCAGGACGGAGCCGGCCTTCATTTCTGCAAAGCCAATTTCATCGTGCTGCGCCTTACGGTCGTCAGGCCACGTGTTGGAACCCGGCACGACGCGGGTTGCGCCGTTTTCGCAGGTGAAATCAGTCAGAGCCCAGATGGTATTGAATTGGGGCTCCAAGTTGCGTGGCAGAAATCCGCCCCACGCCAGACGATCACGATGCAACGGTTGTTCGCCCTGTCCGGGGCTGATCCGGATGACCTGCGTCAGATGCAGCTGGATGCGATCCGTGAAAGGGCCGAGAAATTTCTGACAGCCCGCGATGATGGAGGGTTGCATAACCAGTTCGCGACAAGCCGGCGAACGGGCGACAAGAGCGCCGGTTCGAGTGGTCTGTCGACCCGTGAAATCATCACGCCCGGCAGTAGTTGCTTCAACGAAAGGCATGATTTCGGAGGTCACGCGCGCGAGCAGAGCAGGGTCAGCGAGCCCATCGATGATGACCGCACCGTCCCGAGCAAGTCGTTCGGTTATGGTGTCTGGGTCGGTGTCTGCAGAAAGGTGACCGATAACATTGATGTTTGTTGCCATGGCTGCTGACTCCCAAGCTCACTGGTGATGACTAATCATGGAGCAATCGACGACAGAAATAACAGATTATTTGGCAGATAACCTTTCGCGTGACCTTTCGCGTTGACCTGTCTGGGGCACCTCACCATAATAGCCGCCCTTTTGTGCAGCACCCGTGGCCAAATTGGATAAGGCACCAGCCTACGAAGCTGGGGATTGCTGGTTCGAATCCAGCCGGGTGCACCAATATCGAGTCCGTCGCCGTACCGCTTCAATGTTGAGGATCGGTCCTGGAGTGGCACAACACCGCAGATTCAACTTCGAGGCTGCATATCTTGGATGAAACTCCAACCGAGGATGATCGCAAGTTCCACGGCTGGCGTTTGCTTGGTGTCCTCGCCATTGTCGTTGTGGCTATCGCCGTTGTTAGTGTGATCGTCGATTGGCTTGTGCTGGGTTCGCTGTTCGATCGTGTGCTTTGAAGTGGACCAACCTGTTCAGAACACGCATTTCTTTTCTTGAAGTGATTTCTACGATCCATTGATTCCATTGAGTTGTGATCCATCCGATCATGATGATCGTGTTCCCTTCCTGATGACGATTACATAGACTCGTCATTCACGGGGGAGGTCCATGAATTCATACATACGTCTGGGGCTGACGCTTCTGATCTGTACGTTTACGCCTCGGGTCCAGGCCAATGACGGCTATTGGGTCGTCCTTGGCAGTACGTCGGAACTTGCCAGCGCAGAAAAGATCAGCAGCAATGCAGCAGTACTCGGGCAGTCGGTGTCGATACACGATGTCGATACGGCGCGCGGCTTGATGCATCGGGTAGTCGCCGGTCCATTCGAAGACAAGTTCCAGGCCCAGGAAGTGGCATCGAGTTCGCGTGGCAAGGGCTTTCCAGATGCATGGCTGGTGCGCATGGACCCGGCAAGCAGCGTTGCCATTGTTCCGTCGGTTGAGCCAACCGCACCAAGTCTTTCGACTGAACTGCCTCTTCCGACTGAACTCCCAGCCTCGGCTGAAACGACGGGGGATTCGTCAGGCGCTTCGGTGCTCTCCACCTCGAAAGACGCACCCAGTCAAGGCATCCCAGCGCCATTGCCAGCTGACGAAGAACAACAAGAAAACACACGTGAGCTCCTGGATCAGACCCCAGATGAAATTCCTGATTCAGCGCCGCCGGGTTACAACCTCAACAAGCTCAGGCGAGATGCGCAGGCCCGGCCTCCGCCTGGTGGCGGAACTGTGCCGGGGTCGATGCAACTCGACCTCAATATTGGTGAACCGATCCTCCTGACTCGCCTCCCGCACTCCGAAACCCACATCAAGATCGACGGCAAACTCGCCGAAGCCCTCTGGCAAACCCTGCCCATCGTCGAAGATTTCCACACCACCGAACCCGATACCGGCGCAGAACCGGAGCTTCCGACCCGATTGCGCGTGTTTTATACGGAACAAGGTCTTTATGCGAGTTGGGACATGGACCAGCCTCATGACCGATTTGTCCAGTGGATCAGTTCGCGCGATCAGGTCCAGCTGAATCGTGATCATATCGGGCTCACGCTGGATACCTCCGGAGAAGGACTCTACGGTTACTGGTTCATGGTCGCTCTGGGGGGCTCCACCGCTGATGGAACAGTATTGCCGGAGAGACGCCTGACACCGAACTGGGACGGGGCGTGGTACAGCGCAACAGCGGTCACGGAAAACGGCTGGAGCGTCGAGCTGTACCTGCCCTGGTCGCAAGTCGCCATGCCAAAACAGAAAGGCCAACGCCGTATCGGCCTCTACGCGAGCAGGAAATACTCAGCCAAGGATGAACGTTGGACAGTCCCTACGCTGCCACCAACAACATCACGCTATCTGTCCGCGTTTCGACCCATGGTGCTCGAAGGTGTTGACCCTCGGCAGCAATGGAGCATCTTTCCGTTCGCGGCAGCAACGCAGAACGAAGTTGAGGATGGTCTGACCTGGAAGGCAGGCGCCGATGTCTTCTGGCGACCAAGCACCAATTTCCAGTTGACGGCAACTCTGAACCCGGATTTCGGCAACGTCGAATCAGACGACGTCGATGTCAATCTCACGGCGTTTGAAACGTTTTTTCCTGAAAAGCGATTGTTTTTTCTTGAGGGGCGCGAGATTTTCGATACCACCCCACGTTCAGATACCAAACTCAATCGTGAACCAACCAGCGTCATCAATACACGCCGCATTGGCGGGCGACCAAGACCACTGACCAATGTCCCGCCGGGCACCGTCGTTCCAAACAGAGAACGCTTTCAGCCAACGGAGCTCACGGCTGCAGTCAAGGCAACGGGTCAACTCGGCCATCTGCGTTACGGCATTCTGGCCGCGTCCGAAGATGACGTGAAATTTGATGCTGGCCCGCTGAACCTGCATCAGTCGGGCTCGGACTATGGGGTGATGCGCTTTCTCTACGAAACCAGCTTCAGCGGCGCATATGCGGCGCTCGGAACAATTTCGACGCTGGTTACGCATCCGGACCAGGACGTCTTCGTGCATGGCATCGATGGCCATTTTCTGAGTGCCGGTGCACGCTGGAAAGTGGATGGACAACTGCTGTATTCGGACAAGGACGGCATCGGAGAAGGCGCAGGTGGATTTGCCGACGTGGTGTACACCCATCGTCGCGGTCTGAATTTCAGCATGGGCTTCGACCACTACGACAGCAAGCTCGATATCAATGACCTTGGCTTTTTGCGTCGCAACGACGCCACCAACATGCGCGCCGGAATGAACTGGACTCGTGCAAATCTTGGCTGGGCAAGGCAATGGTCCTTGCTGCCTTTCACGCAGTTCGAAGTCAATGGGGATGGGGACCATACCCGACGAGGGTTTGGAACCAACAATGAGATATTTCTGAACAATCTGGCGAAACTGGACGTTTATCTGGCCTACTTTCCAGAGCGCGATGAAGATCGCGAGAGCTTCGGTAATGGTACGTTTGTCACCAAAGGGCGCCACGACAGCAATTTTGACTACACCTCGGATACCTCGCGCCGCTTAAGCTACAAGTTGGGATTTGACATTGATGGCGAGATCAGTGGCGGCGATACGTGGAAGGCGAGGGCCGGTCTGGTCTGGCGACCACTAGACCGACTGTCGCTTGAGCTGCTCGGCGAGTACTGGCGGCGTGGTGAATGGTTATTGCATCAGGGCGGGCGTGATTTCACCACCTTCGATACGCGCGAGGTCAGGCCGAAGCTGGCCTTCGAGTACAACTTCACCGCACGACAGCAACTGCGTTTGAGTGCACAATGGATCGGTATTCGTGCTCGCGAGCAATCGTTCTTCCGTCTACGTGACGGTGTTGAAAAGCTGGCAGAAGGCAGCAAGCCGCCGGGACCGACCGACGACTTCTCCGTTTCGAATCTCAATATCCAGTTGCGCTACCGGTGGGAGTTCGCTCCCCTGTCGGATCTTTTTGTGGTGTACACCCTGGGCGGCGTACGGAGCCTCGCAGACGATGGCTTCGACGATCTGTTCAACACATCGCTCGAAGATCCGGATATCGAGCAACTGGTCGTCAAACTTCGCTATCGTCTGGGAAGCTGAAATGTCATCCATACCCGAAGTCGTGCTGCAGAAAGATCAGCACCGGCGTGTGCTCGCCGGTCATGAATGGATCTATAGCAACGAAATCGACAACGTACGATCTCCCGTGAAGTCATTTTTACCAGGCGATGAAGTCGACTTTGTGAGCCAGCATGGCAAATGGCTGGCGCGCGGTTATATCAATCCTCATTCACTGATCGCCGGGCGGGTGTTGACCCGCAATCGGCAGTTCAGACTGGGTGCGCCGTTGTTTCGGGATCGAATTGCGGAAGCGTTGGTTATTCGTGATCGGCTCTATTCGGCGCCGTTCTATCGCCTGGTGTATGGCGAGTCCGATGGTTTACCCGGTGTGGTTGTCGATCGTTACGGCGATGTACTGGTCCTGCAGATCGGCACCGCGGGTATGGATCGCCGAGTGGATGACCTGGTCTCGGCGCTGGTGGAGTTGCTTGCTCCCCGGTCCATCGTGTTGCGAGGCGATATGTCCTCCCGCACCCTTGAAGGTCTCGCCGAGGATGTACGGGTGGTGTACGGCGAATCAGTTGAGGATGTTGTGCTGCGCGAAGGGCAGTGCGAGTTTTTGGTACCCGTCCAGAACGGACAGAAGACCGGCTGGTTCTTTGATCAGGCCGATAACCGACAACGCATGCACAGGCACCTGCGCGGCGGACGCGTACTGGATGTTTTTTCCTATCTGGGCGCCTGGGGAATTACAGCAGCGCGAGCGGGCGCGAGTGAAGTCATTTGTGTCGATGCATCCGGCCCAGCTCTCGAAGTTCTCAATGGCAACGCAGGGCGCAACGGACTGACTAACGTACGCACGGAACAGGGTGATGCATTTGATGTGATGCAACGACTCGTAGATGCAGGCGAGCTGTTTGAGACGGTGATCGTTGATCCACCTTCCTTCGTGAAACGCCGCAAGGATCTTAAGACTGGCGCCGCAGCCTATGAACGCCTGAATACGCTGGCGCTACGACTGGTGCAGCCGAGTGGTACTTTGATCTCGGCGTCCTGCTCGTACCACATGCCGAGAGAGGAACTGATCCACAGCGTTCTACGCGCATCCCGACGGGTCGAACGAACCCTGCGACTGCTTGCGCAGGGCACACAGGCCGTGGATCACCCGATTCATCCGGCGATGCCAGAAACCGAGTATCTCAAGGCGCTAACCCTGCACGTGAGCTGACAGGTCAGCTCACGAGGCGTTGGACTTGCGATCCTTCTTGCGCTTGCCCTTGTCCTTGTCCTTCGCGGGTTTGTCCTTGCTCTTGTCTTTGAACCTGGCTGCGGCAAATGGTGGTACAGGCGTTGCTGATTGCTCGGTCGTACCAGCGCGTTTCACCTTGTGATTATCCCGCTGCTTTTTTGGCTCGAACGCGCGGGCAGTGCTGATTGCGCCATTTGCATCGAGCAATGACAGGCGCAGCTGACGCCCACAAACCCAGGCATTGCTGAGATCGTTGAAAATTGCCTTGGGCATGCCGGTGGGTAGTTCGACCACGCTGTGGTCTGAGAGGATTTCGATTTTTCCAATCTGACCGGAGTCCAGTCCTGCTTCGTTGGCAATGGCACCGACGAGGTTGCCCGGAGCGACACCGTGTTCTGCTCCCACTTCGATGCGATAACGATCGCTGTCTGCCGCTGCCAGCCGGTTCGCCTTGCGAGCCATGCGTGGTGGGCTGTCACCGCGCTCATCCTGTCGATCAAAACTACGATTATCCCGTCGAGTGTCATCCCTGCTGTCGCTTCGATCGGATCGGTCTCGGTCGGATCCGCCTCGGTCGTTTCGGCTGTCATCACGGGTGTCCCGCCTGTCGTCGCGGCGAGGTTCACGATGATCCATGGACTCTGTGGGCCGGCGCGATCGTGCTGCATCCGGCGGCATTGCGAGGGTCTTGTTGCCAAGGGCCAGAATGCCCAGCGCTGCGGCGATATCCAGCGGGGTAACCGCATGTTCCTGCTGAAACTGTTCGAGGATATTGCGCATGAAGGCAAGATCCGTCGATTCGAGTTTTTCGACGATTCGCTGCTTGAACTTGGTGACTCGGCTTTGTGTGACCGCTTCAGCACTGGGTAGTTCGAGACGCGTAATCCGTTGACGGGTAGCGCGTTCGATCGCCGCCAGCATGCGTTGTTCGCGGGCTGCCACGAACAGTATCGCGTCCCCCAGTCGACCGGCACGTCCAGTTCGGCCGATGCGGTGAATATAGGACTCGGTGTCGTACGGAATATCGTAGTTGACGACGTGACTGATGCGATCAACGTCCAGACCGCGTGCGGCGACATCGGTTGCGATGAGTATGTCGAGCGAGCCTGCCTTGAACCGATTGACCATCTGTTCGCGATGGTTTTGCGCCATGTCTCCATTCAGGGCCGCAGCAGAATATCCACGCGCCTCCAAACGTTCAGCCAGTTCAAGAGTGGCGATCTTGGTGCGCACGAAGATGAGCATTGCATCGAAGGGCTCGACTTCGAGAATGCGGGTCAGCGCATCGAGTTTGTGCAATCCGCCAACCAGCCAATACCGCTGACGAATCGTCTCAGCGGTGGCCGTTTTTGCCTTGATGGAGATGTCCAGAGCATCGTGCAGATGCGCCCGCGCAATGCGCTCGACTTCGGGAGGCATGGTTGCCGAAAAAAGAACGAGCTGCCGCTCTTTGGGCGCTTGTTCTAATACCCACTCGACATCTTCGATGAATCCCATGCGCAGCATTTCATCGGCTTCATCAAGCACCAGGGTCTGCAGCCCCGCGAGTGACAGCGAGCCTCGACGCATGTGGTCCATCACCCGACCAGGTGTGCCGACGACGATATGAACACCACGACGCAGCTGCCTGAGCTGGATGTCGTACCCCTGACCGCCATAAATAGGCATGACATGGAAGCCGGGCAAATGTGTGGCGTAGCGCTGAAAGGCTTCGGCAACCTGGATGGCCAGTTCCCGGGTCGGCGTCAGGATCAGCGCCTGAACCTGACGATTGTTGACATCAACGCGGGTGAGCAGGGGGAGGGCAAAAGCAGCCGTCTTGCCGGTTCCGGTGGGCGCATGCCCGACCAGATCACGACCTTCAAGCAGGCACGGAATCGCTTCCACCTGGATCGGCGTGGGCGTCTCGTACCCCACGTCGGAAAGTGCCCGCAGCAACGTAGCGGGCAGATTCAGGGCTTCAAAGCCGTTGCTGGTATCCATTTGTGAGGACATGGCGTTCTCTTTAGCTGATTTGCGCGCGGCGAATTGACCGCTGGACTCAAACAATGGTGTTGCGGGAACAGGGCTGGCACGCGGGGAGGCGGCACCTTACTCGCAGAATCCATACGAAACAACGCTCACTGTGTATGGAAATTATGGAATCGCGGCTGATTGGTGACGCTTTGCCCGCTAGAATGCTCCCATGCCCCGATGGCACAAAGGATAGCGCGACCCCCTCCTAAGGGGTAGGTTGAAGGTTCGAGTCCTTCTCGGGGCACCAATCGAAATGCCGGCTTTCGACGCTTTTGGTGAGCCGGTAATCAGTCGAAATACCTCCTTGAGCGAGCGGTAGTAGTGCAGAAAAAGCGTCGCCACCCTTTGAATACACAATTAAAACCCTGGCTTGGTTTGACGTATACCCAAAAGTTACCAATTTACTGGTGTACGTCAAATCAATGCGGGGTCAGTAGCTGGTGCCACACTGCCGATTTCTCTCAGCGAAGGATTGATGCTTGAAAACCGCTTTCTGAACGAGCCTGTAGGCCAGACAGATGGAAGCATGTATACCGTTGATGGATCGAGCGCCGCAATGAGACACTACCGGGGAGCAGGGGTGTTCGCGCTGCGGGGCGGTGATGGATTGCTGATGTTTTTTTCGGCGTCTTGAAATCGGATTCCATATTCATTTTGGCTTATCGGGCTTCCACTATGGGACCCGCAGACGTCTGACAGATGATTAAACGGGAAGTAGATGTCGGTGACGTGATCAAGGAACGATTCCATCTCGAATCAGTCCTTGGCACTGGAGGTATGAGCAAGGTATTTCGGGCACTCGACCAGCGAAAGGTCGAGGCAGGCAGCAAAAGTCCTTACGTCGCGATAAAGGTGCTGAAGGTCGACGGAAATGAACAGTCTGCATTTATTGGCATGCAAAGAGAGCACGAGAAGTACTCGACCCTGAATCACCAAAATATTCTGCGGGCCGTGGACTTTGATCGAGACGGGTCCCTCGTCTACCTCACGATGGAACTGCTTGAGGGCGAAACCCTGGACCAGTTGTTGAAAGATCGAAACGGTTACGGCATGGAAGTCGAGGACGCACGCCGAATCATCTCTCAGATGGCGGCAGCTTTGGCGGAAGCCCACAGACAAGGAATCGTCCACGCTGATTTCAAACCAAGCAATGTGTTCATCACTCATGCGCAGATTGTCAAGGTGATCGATTTCGGGATCGCTAGAAAAATGACGCTGGATGGGAACGCTGATACCAACCCTCTTGCTGTCGGCTCTATGACACCGTCCTATGCCAGTCTGGAAATGTTCTACGGCGAAACGCCGCACCCGGCAGACGATATCTATGCATTCGGGTGTGTCGTCTACAAAATGCTCACTGGAAGGCATCCGTACGGCGACGCCCAGGCTATTGATGTCTTCAAGAACTCTCTGCCGGAGCCACCACGTCCGACGGGGTTGGGTGATGCACAATGGCGTGCACTGAGTCGTACTCTCGAAGTCAAAAGGGCGAACCGGACTCAATCTCTCAGGGAATTTTTGCAAGGGTTTTTCGAGTTGGGGCATTCAAATTCGACTGTGGTGCTGCCTCAGTCCACCACCAGTCACCCTCGTCGCAGAATTTCCTATGTGGTACTCGGCTCGTTTTTCGTAACGGCACTGCTGGGTCTTTTGGTGACCTACGGCAAATTTGAACTCGTACAACGAATGTGCTCCGCCTGCCCGGAGATGACCAGGATTGAGGCAGGCTCTGAAGTTTTAGGACTTCCAGTGTCGGCCGCCTTCGGTTCACTCGGCGAAAATGGCATGTTCGAACATCCACAACAAACCGTCGTGATCGAGCAGCCATTCGACCTGGGCGCTATGGAAGTGACCGTCGGGCAGTTCCGCACTTTTGCGGAAGAAAACACCAAAGACCGTTCTGGCTGCAGCACACCGGATTCGAACTGGAAACCGGTCGCTGAACTGTTGTGGTCAGACCCTGGTTTCCCTCAATCCAACGAACACCCAGTGACCTGTATTTCGTGGAACGATGCGATGGAATACGTTTCCTGGCTGTCCCGAAAAACCGAGCGAAAGTATCGCCTTCCTTCAGAAATGGAATGGGAATATGCGGCTCGTAAATCAACAAACCTGCCCGTAATGGTAGCGGTCACGGATGACGCGACCTGTCGCACTTCTAATATCGCCGACAAATCCACTAGCACGGTCTACAACGGGATTCGAATAGTCGATTGCAGTGATGACTTCATCTACACCGCACCGGTAAATCGTCGGATGAACGACGGGCTCGCGGACATGCGCGGCAACGTGTTTGAATGGACACAGGATTGCTGGAATGAAAGCTACAACGGCTCACCACGGGATGGTTCTCCCCGACTGAGCGGAAACTGCCGTGAACGGGTACTGCGCGGCGGCTCCTGGTTCACCGCTCCGGAAGAACTTCGCCTGACATTCCGCAACCGGGCTGATGTAAATCAACGAGCAAGTACTTTTGGCTTTAGAGTGGTAGTGGAGAATGAATCATGATCAGTCTGGCAATCTGCAATCGATCTGTACATCTGTTGTGCCTGCTGGCCTTCTGTACCGGCTGTGTTTCCAAGTCCCCTAGCATCGCCCATACGCACATTGGTCATGCGATTACCGGTGTGTACAACACCCCAGGCGAAGTGGGATATCTGGTTCTCGCACAGCAATTGGCCAACGCGGCGCTAGCAGCTTCAAACCCGATGGCTGATTCTTCGGCGGATCTAGCGACAATCAAGGGGAATCTTGCAGCCATACAGGCTGTTAATCGTGGAGATGGTTCATTGACACTTTCCGATGCCGTCAAGGAAGGCATCCAACACATCACATATGCTGCGACCAGCCCCGATGCCAGCGTGAACGTGGTCGACTCGAGCCGATCGCTGGAAGGTATGGGCGACGGAATCACTGCCCGATGCCAATTGATCGAAATCTATACGAAAGATGCCGCAGATCTGCAAAACCTCGAAGAACTTCGAACAGTCGCACGTGAGGTACATGCCCTGGTACGGGCTAACCTGGAAGGTATAGATCAAGACCACGACGGAGTGACCGGATCCACTGCAGAGGAAAATGGCATCAGGCAAGTGCGACAGTTCGTCGATGTCATGATCGCGAGGGAATCGCCTCCGTACTCAACCGTTGAAAAGTGGTACCTGCTAAATCTGATTCGTATGCCCGGCGGCAGCTGGATTTTTCAAAAAATCATGCCTGGCGGTTCGAGAGGCTATTGAACCGCCCGGCGCTGCGAACTTTCCGTCGAAACTGCGCCGCTGTCCTATTGCTCACTTTGTCCGCCAGCGCAATAGCAATGCCTTGTTTGCTGCTCAACAGGGTCCACACCTGCTTCGAGCCAGTAAATCGGGTCGAACTTTGTGAAGCAGCAGTAGCCAGCGCGTCAGCGGATGTGTCTGCGCGCCTCGCACTCTGTCAGGCCTATTTCCGGGTGGAGGACTACGACAAAGCTGAAGCGGTTCTCCAGAACGGCATTGTGGCGTGCCCCATGACGCGACGCTCCTGTCGGCCATTGCACCTCGCGTTGAGCAACCTCCGTGAACAACGCCGCACGCAGTCGAACTCGGGTTCTGATACCGAAGAGTCCGTCATGGTGCAACGTTCCTATTGCCTCGGTCCACTCGCGAATGATCGTTCCATTGAGGCCTGCAAGAATCTCGCGGCAAACAATGACAAGGACATCAACGTCTGGTTGACCCTTGCCAACAAACTCATGAGTACCGGCCGTACGGGTGATGCAATGCAGGTGTTGAGTGATAAGCCCATGCGTGATTCCAAAGATGAACGTGTCGTCACGGCAAGAGCGCAAGCAGAAAAACAACTTGGTCAGATCCAGTCCTCCTGTTTGCAGGATTCACTGCTTGAAAAGTGCAAAATGTTGCTGGAATGGGGGCCACAGGTTGACGACCGGATCGCACTGAAACTGTTGGAACTCCTGCTCGCTGCCGGAAATGACCTCAGCGCAATCCAATCGCTGGAGGATTATCCGTTGAAACAACCATTGTCCAGACAAGCCGCACAACTGATCGCATCGATACCGATCTCGAAGGATCCCGGCCCCCCAACCGTGCTGCGCCTCCGCGCGGATGCCTACCGGTTCATCGGGGAACGGGACAAAGAAAAGAAAATTCTGGAAACCCTGTTGATAGCAGATCGAGCCGATGAAGCGACACGTAAACGCCTTGATCAACTGAACAAGGCAACACCCGTCAAACCTGACTTTTCTCCAGGAGATACGGTCGCAGAAATTCCAGCGAAGAACACGCCAGCAACTGCAGTGTTAAATCGGGAGCAGGAGACGGCAAGCGTTGCTACCGCTGAACCGGTTCTTGAGACCCCTCCCATCCGTGACCGCGTTTCGCCCGAAGTCACGCAACCCCGAAAGGGGGCTTCCACCACCTCGGAACGACCGGCTACCGATGACCAACTTTCAGAACAGCAGCCCCTTGTCATGCCGGCAAAGGTCTATTCGAATTCGCTCATTGCGGGAGGGCGGGCTTACTAATGGTGCATGGATGCAGCACCATTTTCCCTGCGTCAAACGCTGGGAAATACCTGATGCTGTCATCGATCACAGCCAGCGTCTCCGGCGACCCAGCAGATAAACCAGGCTCAACACCACCAACAATGGCAACATTGGATCAATCGCGCCTCCATGCACAATACTGCAACCGCCACCGCTTTTGCTGCGCTTGACTGGAGTTGGCGCAGGAGGATTGATCGCAGCGACCGGGGTGGCAAATTGAGCAGGACCTGAAGGATCGACGATCTGTCCGTTGGCAGTTCGGTCATCATCACCAATGCCACCATCCGTCAGTGTGAGGATTGCCGAACGTCGATCACTGCTGAACCGGACACGGCTGGAAAAATCGGTCCAGCCAGACTGCGCGGAATACTTGGCCCAACCGGCATTTGAGGGCATCGGATTCTGCAACAGAATGGTTACTTCCGCCGTATCGCCGGGTGTCGTCACGGCAACGGTCAGATTGAAAAGATCGGTGTAGAAGTTTTGTGGTCGGTTGGCTGGCTCGTCAATCGTGCGTGGGTTGACCGGCGATAACGCCACCAGATTCCCGTTGCTGACTGAAAATGCTGCCGCACTCTGATCACTGGTTCGAACCGTCGGCAGGTCACTGCGAAACCCGATGATTCCGTTGTCATTGACAACGATGTTCACTTCGTCACTCGCCTGAAGCGTGTCGTCAGCAGTCACGGTCAACTGGAAACGCAGTCCGGTGCCTTGCGCCGTGGCTTCCACACCCGGTGCGACAAATGTCGGCTTGATCTGCGTTGTTGCGGAAAGTATCACGGCAGGCCCCGACACCTGTCGCCACAGGTACTTCAGGCTGGCAGCTTTGGGATCAGACGTGCGGGAGCCATCGAGCCGCACCGTACCACCTTCCGTCACACGCTGATCGTCTCCAGCGTCAGTGATGGGCGGCCTGTCAGTCGTGTTGGCAATATTGATGATCACGCTGTCGCTGGATATGAAACCCGAATCATCGGTCACTTCAATCTGGAACACGAGCGACGCACCGGCAACACCGACAACCGGTGCACTGAACGTCGGGCTGAGCAGGGTCGGGTCCGACAAAATCACCGACGTACCCTGCAATTGCCTCCAGCGCACACTCACGATCCGACCATCCGGATCAAACGAACGTGCGCCTTCGAGGGTCACGGTATCGAGTTCAGCGACTGTCTGATCGTTACCGGCGTTGGCTGTGGGTGGATCCTGCGTCACGTTGAGAACGTTGATGAATACGTCATCCGAAGCCTGCAGGCCATCCTCGTCAGTAACGGTCAATTGCAGCTGGACAGCACGCTGCGCTGCAACCCGTGGTGCCGCAAATTCAGTGCGCGAAGCGTTGGGTTGGCTGAGCGTGACTGCCGGACCTGCGATCTGGCGCCAGGCAAACGAAACAATCGGGCCATCAACATCACTGGAGTTGTCGCCCGACAGACGCACTGTGGCTGTCTCGTCCGCGCTCTGGTCCGGCCCGGCATCACTGCGTGGAGGCAGATCGGCATTGGTAACGTTGACGATGACCGTATCTGTACCGACCAGTCCTCCACGGTCTGTCACGGTCAGTTCGAACAGAAGCGCAGTTCCTCCGCGTCTGACGCGGGGTGCTGCAAACGTCGGCTGCGCAGTGTTCGGATTCTCCAGTGTGACCGGCAAGCCGTTGGTCTGCCGCCAGGCAAAGACCAGACTGTCGTCAACTTCGAGATCGGCGTCGACCGAGCCGCGACCGTCCAGAGTAACCGTTACCCCAGCCGCCTCGGGTTCCCGAACCGTCTGATCCACCCCTGCATTGGCAACGGGCGCGACGTTCACATTGGAAACATTGATCGCCACGTCGTCGCTGCTTTCAAGGTTCTGGCCATCTTTTACCGTCAGGCGGAAGACGATGGCGGGTGAAGGGGTGAATCCAACTCGAGGCGCAGTAAAGGACGGCGACACCGATGCGCCGTTCAGCAAAGTGACCGGCGGACCCGCTGTCTGCAACCACGTGTAACGCAGGCTGGACCGGTCATCGTCATCATCGGAATTGGAACCATCCAGGGTCACTGTGACGGCTTCCACAACCGTCTGGTCAGGACCGGCCGCCGCGGATGGGGGCTGATTTACGTTCAGCACATCGATGGTCACTGTGTCACTCGCCGACGCCAGATTGCCTTCGTCAGTCACCACCAGATTGAAGACGAGATTCGCACCTGCGGCGGACACGGAAGGCGCAGTGAAGGACGGTGACGACGTGCTGGCGCCTGCCAGATTTACCAACGGGTCTGACACCTGTGTCCAGGTGAAAGTGATGGTGGAACCTGGATCATCCGGGTCGAGATAACTTCCGGTGAGTGAATAACTTGCGTTTTCATTGACCGAGTTGTCTGGGCCAGCATCGGCGGTGGGGGCCTTGTTTACGTGGTTTACCCGCACATCCACCGTGTCGAGTGCGAACAGTTGTCCCTCATCTGCTACTCGCAGCTCAAATCGCAACGTACTTCCATCTCTGCCAACTTCTGGTGCCGTAAACGCGAGCGTCGGCGAGTTCAAGTTCAATCCAACCAGGTTCGCGCTGGTGCCTGGAACTTGCCGCCACAGAAAAGTCAGCGCACCACCGCCTGGATCAAACGACGCTACGCCTGAAAGGCTGACGGGAAGTCCTTCATTGACCTGGATGTCAGCACCGGCACTCGCCGTCGGTCCATTGTTGACAAGCACGATCACGTCCCGGGACACGGGGGCGGGGTTCGATCCAGTCACTGCTACCGTGAAATCCAGGCGCTGGTTTGCCTGGTTCGGATTGGCTACCACCGGCGCGGTGAATGTTCTGGTCGCTCCTGTGCCACCCAGGGCAACCGTCTGGCCCGCCGGTTGTGTCCACACAAACGCACTGTTTTCCAGAACCACCGGACCATTGTTATTGTTGTCGCTGGCCACCGCAGTCAACGTAATCAGCCCGCCTTCGTTGGTGGGCGTGCTCACGTTGACTGCCGACACCACCGGTGGCGGATCACCAATCGCGATGCCGTTGACCTGAAGCAATCGGGATATCGTGTGCGACTGGCTCTGTGAGTCGGTCACGGTAAGCGTCACTGTGAATTCCTCTGTCGACAGATCGGCGATATCAGGCGGGGTAAACGTCAGGACGCTTTGTGCGCCCGTGGCAAAATCCGCATTCGGATTGCTGGCGCGCCTCACCGTCCACTGATAGTTGGGTATGGTGCCGATATCGCCAGGATCGCTGCCAGTCGCGTCACTGGATGAAACGCCACTGAACGTCACCGGGCGACTTTCAAACTCTGAAGCGGGACCTGTGATAATCGCCACCGGTTTGGGGTCAACATCGACCACGACCGTCAATCGGGTCGCCGTTTCCGCACCCACCTCGTCCGTGGCCGTCACGGTATAGGTGGTTTTGGTCGAGCCGGTAAACTGCGGCGCCTGAATGTTTGCCGCGCTGAGACCCATCGAGGAAGCCCACGCATAACTCAAACCGGCGGTGTCACCGGTATCGGTATCACTCGCGGCGACGACGCCTATGGTTGGATCACCGGCAACAATCGCAGTCTCGGTGAATGTCACATCACGCGTGGTTGGATTGAACGAAGGCTTGGTGTTTTCTAGCACGCTGAATTGTAACGAGGTGACATCAAAGGATACGCTGTCCCCAAGTGCCGTCGTATCGCCATTAACCAGCCTGATCTTTCCCTGGAATGTTCCGGTTTCAGTCGGCGATAGAGGCGTCCAGTTGAACGTCCAACTTTTTCTCAAACTTTCCAGATACATTCCTGACGCGGGGGGATTGGAATACGTGTGAGTGAGCACTCCGTCGGCGATGAGATTCACGGGATCACTGAGCTGCGCAAAGGTACTGGTCAGTGCGCCATCCTCAAGCCGGAAGCCAGCGCCAGGAGCCGTGGTAACCACAGTCAACGTAACTGTGTAGGGCCTGGGTTGCTGCGCCGTACCACCACCATACAATTTCAGCGTCGTATCGCCACCATTCGGAAGTGCAACGGACGCGGAAGAACTCGCCAATGAGAGGGTGGTCTCATGACAGGAACTGCAAGCTGAACTGTTACTCCCTCCAATGTTGGCGTGCGTAAGAGAAGCCCACCCCAGAGGCACAATCAGGAGGAGCAGCCAACGAGCCAGTTTGAAGGGAACATCCTTCAACGCCGATCCGGATACCGTAACTGCATTCGTCATACAGCCCCCCAGATTTCTGAACTTGTTCTTCTTGCTTATCAGTTCAACCCGGATGACGATAGCAACCACACAAACTGATTGTCCACGCCCGTCTTGATTCATTGGGCGTCACGACATATTCGCAAGGTCTGCTCACAAGGCTTGATCACACGGCTTGTAAGCACGCTGTTCACTTGCGACGATTCGGCCAAACAAGAAGCATGAAGTTTCGTCGGGGGAGATTTCGATGGCTATGGAAGTCGTGGCTGCAGACCATGGTACCGATCTCCTGAAACCCCGACTCAGCCCGACGAATTGCCCACCTGCTACCCGCCATTCATTCCTTCCTGTCCGTCCACGTGTCCTCACACTCGCACTGTTCCTGATGCTCGGCGCCTGCGGCGGGGGTGGAGGTGGTCACTCGAATCGGGCAGTAGTCGCCTCCGCGCTGGTGGTCGGACAGGGCCAGAATCAGCTTGAGATCTCTGCACGCGCAAACAGCGAAATCGTGCTTAACGGCGAAAATAGTGACGGCGTGACTTTTCCGATACGTTCCGCTGTGTGGAAACAAACCGACACCACCGGCATCATCGTGCAACTTGACAAGCGCTCTGAGTTGTCCCGAGCAGTGCGCATCCCGAATGTCCAGCAGCCGGTGACCCTGATTTTTGAGTTGACTGTCACCAACACGAACGACAAGCGTTCAGTGACCACCGTCAGAGTGAACGTGGTGCCGGTAGGTGATGAAGATCGTTTCCTCGAATTCTTCCGCCGCCTTCCGGGCCAATACACCGTGGTCGCTGCGCTGCAGTCCGGTACCCGCACCACCAGCGACGTCAACTTCCGCATCGTGCAATCCGAACGGGTGGACTACCCGAACAGCACGGCACCGGTCGACTCCGACCTGCCGAATGAATTGAACGTGCCCATCCGGACGCCGGTTACAAAATCGACCTTCTGGCCTTCAGGCACGGTCGCGGAGTGGCAGACTGCGGAAGAAGCCGTCACCGCCTTCTATCACCCGAATCTCGTTTTTGTACTGCCCAAAATGGATGTTGATGACATCAACATCAAATTCGACGACACCACACCCGATCGAAGCATCGGCAAACATCATCAGGATGCCGTAGTCCACAAACTCAATCTGAAACTTGAAGTCACCGGGGGTACCTGCGTAAACGCCCGAGCCGAGCCGATCAATTGTGCCGACGCAGCGTTCCTGCTGGTACTGCGCAGCGATGGCACAATTGCCCAAACCGTCACGTCCTCTGGCAATACTGAACGTGTCGTCAAGGTTGACGATCTAGCGGCCCCGGCATCGGGCATCGACAGCCAGCCTGAGAGTCATGCGACAGCAACGGCGTATTACCAGGCTGTCGACCCCTTCAACCGCCGCCTGACGTTCGGTAACTGGCTGCAGAACGCCGGTTACACCGACGCCAGCGGTCGATTCATTGGCAGAGACCAGTACGAACACACGATCTACATCAACAATTATGACCTCGGGTTCACGCGTAGCATGTACGTCCGCAAGGATCCGAATACCGGCGACGTGTTCACCTACGTAGTGAACTACCCGGCGCTGCGCAAGGCCGTTCTCAAGGAGGACGATTTTGCGACCGTCGCCATGGAATATGGGCCTCCTGATCAGGACCCGACTGCAGCGAAGATCGTGAAGTTCTTTGTTTTTGCACCCGACGGGAAGGGCAATCTGCAGCGCGTGAAAAGCCTCAACTTCGATGGTCGTGGCGAAAAGTGGGTACCTGGTGCCTGTGTTCCCTGCCACGGTGGAGAACTCAAGAACCTCCAGCCCGACGGTAATTACCCGGCCAACGGCAACATCCACGCAGCGTTTCTGCCCTGGGACATCGATTCCCTGTTGTTTGTCGATGCCAGGGATCCGGCACTCATCGACCCGCTGACGGTTGAAGGCTTCAAACTGATACCCGGCTACATCGGCAAGGAAGAACTGCGGAAGTTTTCACTGGAGAACCAGCAGACAGCCTTTCGACGCATGAACGAAATCGCGCTCGGTACAATGGTTGAATCGCCTGGTCAGTCGGACCGGTTCAGCCTGGTGCGTGAACAGATTCATGGCTGGTACGGTGATTTCAATCAGGCCAACTTCGCCACAGATCAGTTGCCACCCAATTCCTACAACGGTCGGGGCTACATCCAGGACGGGTGGGCAGCGGCCGGATTGACCGATGTGTATCACGATGTCTTTGCGCGGCATTGCCGCATCTGCCACAGCCAGGCGCTGGAAATCAACCAGTTCCGCACACTTGGCGCCCTCCAGGATGTCAGGGCAAGCGTGCAGCGGTTTGTTTACGAAGATGGTGTGATGCCAAACGCACGGCTGGATATGGATCGGTTCTGGGTTGATTTTCGGGGTAGCAGCACTTCTGCAGCACAACGGTTTGCAGCCGCGCTGCAGATTCCGGTTGCCAGCGCTGAACCACCGGGGCGGCCGATAGCCCGGATTGTCGGGTCAAAAATCCAGACGGCACTGCCCCGAAGTGTGCTCGTTGGGCGCCTGGATTCAATTGCCGATATCGACGTTGTCAACGACGATGCGGTTCGGCTGGATGGATCGATCAGCTCCTTCGCGTCCACGTTCGTCTGGCAAATGTTGTCGGTGCCAACGGGTAGTACCACGCAGATCGTCGGCGCAAATACGTCCAATCCGGCATTCCGCATTGATGTACCCGGAACCTATCAAGTGCGACTGACAGTCAACAATGCTCGTGGTCCCGCATCGAGTGCAGCCGTTACCATTGACGCTTCTCGCAGCGGACCAAAACGGGTCGCCACAGCGGTCCAGTCCGTCACGCTACCAGAGGCTACGCCAGCACAACCTTCGGAGGTCACCATCGGCAGTTCGGCGCTCGCGTGGGTCGACCCGGACTCTCCGCCAGCCAGCTTGACGTTCACCGTGACGCGTGCACCCACCAAGGGCACCTTGAGTCTGGGTAGCTCATTTACCCAGCAGCAGATCAACAGTGGTCAGCTGTCCTACATTCAGTCGGCAGATAGTGAAGGACCAGACGATGCGTTCACTTACATGGTAGAAGACGACAGCGGCAATCGGATCATCAACCAGAATTTCAGCATCAACATCACTGCACTCAACGATGAGCCTACCGAAGAATCAAATGGACCACTGGAGGTCGAAGAAGACGAGACAAAGTCACTGCAGGGGGCGTTGAGATGGAACGATGTTGATGGCGTGCCCGAATTCCAGCTGGTGCGACTACCTGTCAGCGGCACGTTGCTGCGCAACGGTAGTGCGATGAGTATCGGCGATACCTTCGATCAAGCTGCAGTGGACGCAGACTCGATTGCTTACGACCATAACAACGCACAAGGGGTACCAAACGATTCATTCGCCTACACGGTAGGGGACGGGAATACGCTGATTGGGCCAAAGGACTTTCCGGTTTCCATCAAGTCGAGAAACAACACGCCCTCACTCCAGACCCGTACGGTTTCGGTCGGTGCAGGAAGCAGTATCAAGCTCAGCGGCGCATTGGCTGCAATCGTTCCGGCGGACGCAGATCTTCGCGTGGCGGATCTCGACACTCAGATCGCAAATATTGGTTTCACACTGGTGAACCGCCCCTCTGTGGGCACGCTGGTAAGGCGAGTGAATGGTATAGACACATTAATTGACACGGGTAACCCCTTTACGCTGAGCGACGTCACCGCCGTCGGAAACAGCAACGGAATCTTCTACGTCAGCACACAACCACGCACGTCGCTGAGCCCGGTGGACGACCAACTCTCGCTCACCGTAAACGACCACCCCACGACGACAGGTACTTGCGCGAATCCTCAGGCTGTGCAGCCGGCCTGTACCTTGAACTTCGATATCACAGTGCGGACGGATGGACCGAAGAACAATGGTGGAGTTGCGGCAATCCTCAACGGATTCATGGACACGGCAAGAGCGCGTGATGGTAGCGTGCGTTCGCCTTCGGTCAATCTTCCGTGGGGCGATGTACCAATTACTGAAGCAGCTATCAATTTCTCTGATGGTAAAGTGACCGGAGATTCCGGCGAATGTGACTTGAAATACAGGGTGGCTTCCGTTCCAGCCGGTAGTGAAGGTGTGCTGAAGTACGGCGATTCACCACTCGCTTCCACCAGTGATACACGTGTAATCACGTTGGGCGAAACCTTCACAGACGCCGAACTGCGAGCAAGATCTATTTACTACGAAAACCGAGGCATCCCGACCAATCCGACAGGAAGCTCTCACTTGTTCGGTTTGGTCGCAACGGATTGCCTGTTTGAGGTTCCCTTTAACCTTTTGGTAGAGCGCAACCGGAATTTCAATACTGACTTCGGTTTTATACTGGATACCATCTGGAGCGGTGCCGATGCTACGTATGACACGGTTAGGTGCCCGAATATTCCGAACCCCACGACCGAACGAGGGTGCAGGAATTGCCATGCACTCACCGGTGGCACCGATGGAAATGGCGGAAATCAGCCTGGATGTGCAGCCAACGTGAACCCGTCAAACGCGTTCCTGCCGAACAGTAATCCTGGCAATGCTCCTGATTGCAACAAGCTGAAGGCGAAATTTGGTGTGGCCGCACTGCCGGATCGACCCACGCGCACGCTGACCGGTGGTCACTCCGGAGGCAGAATATTCGACGCCGAAACGGTGCCCCACCAGATTCTCAAACAGGGTATAGCTTCATGTCCTCAATGACGGGAACGGCGCTCAGGGAGACAAGCCAGGTGAACCACCTGCACGCGTTGATGCTGGGGAGCTTGATGGTCCTGCTGGCGACAAGCCTGCCTGCACACGCCCTTCTGGACGAGTTGGGATGGACACTGGCGCTCGACGGCCGATTCGACTCCAACACGGGCTTCGCGCCGGACAATTCTTCAGAAAAAAAAACCAGTACAACCTCAGTCATGGGCACCGTTGACTGGACACCCCTGCAAACCGCGACTCGACGCATTGGCGTCTCCGCGTCCCCGTTTTACCGACGTGTCGAGAGTCTTGAAGATCTGTCTCGCTGGGGCATCGAACTCGGACTGAACGCTCAACAGAATCTCAATGCCGAATTCACTTCGCCCTTCATTGCGGCCGATGTGAAGTTCACTGTCCTGGAGCATGCCAACAGCGAAATCCGGGACGGGTACGTCCTCGACTCTGACATCGCTGTCGGGCGCCAGTTCAATCCGTACTTCGGAGCGCGCCTCGGAGCCCGATTCCGTTGGCAGGAATCAACCAACAATGAGCCCGTGGGCACGTTGCTCGACAGGAACTCGGATGAGGTACACGACCTCTTTGCCTACGGCGGTTTTGCGCGCCTCGAAATCAACCCTTTCCCCAAGACCGCATTGTTTGTGGAATACGCGTACTCGACCGGTGATGTGGCTGCGACGGGCGACAGTCTGGCGTTCAACAACCCGGCAGCCTTTGACAGCGCCAGGGATTTTGCCTTCGAAGAAGGCACACGGTTTCTCAGTTGGCGGATCGATGCTGACCAACACGAATATTCGGTGGGTGGTACCCAAGTCATCTCCGAACACCTGAAAGTCAACCTCACCGCCAGCTATCTCGATGCCAAAGGTGAATTCGGCAACGACTACTCCAATATGGTGGTTACGGCCAGCATAAGCTGGACTTTTTGACAGAGTTTGTCAGGCGTACACATTCACATCCTTGCCTCGCGCCACTGCTTGTCGGAATAGTACCGGCGATTAGTCTATGGGTTTTGTTGTCTGCGATTACACCGGTTCTGCTACTAGAAACGTTTTGTCCAACGACCCATCAAAGTCTGATGTACCTCGTGCTATTCGGTCCGGTGTTGGAGGAACTCGCGTTCCGCGGATTGATTCAGGGACTGGCAATGAAATGGATTCGCAGCGCCTTCTGGCTAGTGAGCGGTGCGAACGTACTCACCTCACTGCTCTTTGCTACCGCACATGCGGGACATCTAGGTGTGTTATCCATTGCAATGTTTCCAGTCTCCCTGATTCTTGGGTGGGTCAGAGAAACGACGCGCCGCATCTGGCCATGCGTGATCTTGCATTCCTTCTACAACACAGGGTTGATCATAACGCTGCGGTGCTTGATTTAACACGGCAACCAGGAGCCATTGTTGTGATGCGCGATTCCAGGTGATGACGGGGGGCGATATCGCTCACAGGCCGTATGCGTGTCGCGAAATCAGTCCTCTGGTCGGTGCTTGTGCCTTCCGGGTCGGAAGACATAATGTCTGACGGCGCGCGAAACCTGCGCGACCTCTTTTGCCGGAGCTAAATATGCAACCTGAGCTGACGACCGACATCGCCGTAGCAGGCGCCGGACCGGTCGGAATGATCCTGGCCATCGACGCCGCCCTCCGTGGTGTGAAGGTGGTGCTGCTCGAAGCCCGTGCTGCAGGTGCGCCGCCGAGCGCCAAGTGCAATACAGTTGCAGCGCGGACGATGGAAACCTTCAGACGCCTTGGGGTGGCGGACGCGGTCCGTGCCGCTGGTTTACCCGACGATTTTCCCACCGACACCATCTACTGCACGTCGATCACCGGCTTTGAGCTGACCCGCATCCGCATGCCGTCGCGCTTGGAGCGGACGCGGCCCGGTTTCTGGGACAGCGACTGGCCGACACCTGAGTCCATGGTCAGGGTCAGCCAGCTCTACCTTGAGCCGATCCTCTATGAGCGGGTGCAGACGCTTCCTAATGTGACAGTGCTAAACCGCACCTCCGTTGAAGGTTACGACGAGGATACAGACGGCGTCACGGTTCACTGCAAGCCGGAAGATGGTGAGCGCTTCGATATTCGGGCGAGCTTTCTGGCGGGTTGCGACGGGGGACGCAGCACCATCCGTAAATCCATGGGCGTGAGCCTGGTCGGGGACGTCGAAATCGCCCGCACCCGCAGCACGTTGATCCGCGCACCGGGCTTAAGAGCGCTGTGGGGCGAGCGCCACCCGGCCTGGATGAGCTGGGTGCGGAACGCCAAGCGAAGCGGCACCGTCGTCGCCATTGATGGGAAGGATGTCTGGCTCGTCCACCGCAGCGTTAGTTCGTCCGAAGCCTTTGAAGACGTTCCGTTCGACGAATCCATACGTGACGTGCTCGGCGTTGACGAAAGTTTCGATTGGGAGGTGCTCAACCACGAGGACTGGATCGGGCGCCGGATGGTGGCCGAACGTTTCCGCGACGAGCGTGTGTTTCTCGCTGGCGATGCGGCGCACCTTTGGGTCCCCTTCGCAGGATACGGTATGAACGCCGGTATCGCCGATGCCGCCGAGCTGTCTTGGCTGCTCTGCGCAACCCTGCAAGGCTGGGCGGCACCATCCATCCTCAACGCCTACGAGGCTGAGCGCCTGCCGATTACCGAACAGGTATCGCACTTCGCCATGAACAAGGTTCTGGAGAACGTCGGTGCGATGCAGGCGGGCGGCGCGGTCCCGGAGGTTCTAAGTGCCGACACAGCTGAGGGCGAGGCGCTGCGCAAGATCATCGGCCAGCGGCTGTTCGACATCAACCTGCCGCAGATGTCTCCAAAGGGATTGAACTTCGGCTACTACTACGCGGGCTCGCCGATCATCGCCTACGACGGCGAGGTTCCGCAGAGCTACGACATGGGCACGTTCACTCCCTCGACCGCCCCCGGGTGCCGACTGCCGCACTTCCGGCTGGAGGATGGTGAGTCTGTCTATAACCGGCTCGGGAAGGACTACACCCTTGTGCGGTTCGCAGCAGCGGACGTTCTGCCGCTCGCGCGGGCCGCGAGTAACGCCGGCTTTCCGCTCGAGGTTCTCGACGCGCCTGTTCAAGACCCAGCACTCTTTCGTCATCGACTGATGATCGTGCGATGGGACCAGCATGTCGTCTGGCGCGGGGATGATGTCCCAGACGACGTGGACGCACTGGTAGCGCGTCTGCGCGGCGCGTCGGAGACCGGGGCCGCCGCCTGACCACCCGGGACGGCAGGCATTGCGTGCCAAAAGAACACAATGTCGGTCAAGACTACGATGTCGATTACACCCAATGGCATGCGCAAAGATCGGTTCGGCTGATCTTTTCTGCAGCAACTTCATCGGCCTCTCCCACGGCGCTGCCATAATCGGCTACCTGACGACCCACGTGTTCGAGGTCGATGCGCTGATCGGACAGCCGCTGCAGACCGTTTCGGGAGAGCCTGGCGAAATTGCCGGGCGCATCAATCCGGTTCGATGTCCACATGGACACACATCGCGATTTGTCGTCCGACAAGTACCGCGGAACCAGCGAGTTTCCTACAGCATACCTGCGACCGCGCCCCAAACACTCCGGCCATACAGCGAGCAGTGGATCCGCGGTCTTCCCCGAGGTGTGTCCTCGTAGCTTCGTCGTAGCTTGTGTCCTCGTAGCTTGTCACCTCCACTTCTACTTTCGGACGGTACCAGCGCTCGCCGACTCAGTTGACCCGCACCGGGTCGTCCGACTGGACTCCGAGTCCATCAACGTCGAACGTCATGACGATGAGGTCGTGAGAACGTCCTGCACGATCCACCACAAAATCCGATAGCAGCGCTTCCGCCATGAAACCAAACGATCGCAGCGCCGACTGCGCACCACGTTGCTCCGCGGTCACGTGCGCCATCACCTTGCGCAGACCGAGGCTGCGCGCGTAGTCGAAGATCTCGGCAATCAACGTGCGGCCGAGCCCGCCGCCGCGAAATTCTTTCGCCATGTTGACCCGCACCTCACCGACGTTGCGCGTCC
>JAYSTS010000093.1:0-3060 GCA_043719475.1 Gammaproteobacteria bacterium
TTGCCAGGCGATCTGGGCTGGCTGTCGAAGCACTTCCTGACCGTATCGTGCATAGGTGAAATTGCGAAAGTCTGCGCCTTCATCGACAAATCTCTCTCCATTCAGGTTGATCATCAAACCGAATGGGTAGGAGTGTTTCTGGAAGCCATCACCAACCGCGAGATCACCATACTCGGGCGCATTGGCATCCCATTGCACGGCATGACAGCCACTGAACTGACCACGCACGGCTGCGCCCAGCGTGCTTGCCATCTCGATGCCATCGCCAGTGTTGAATCGAGTGCCGCGCACCTTGGCGAGATCCCAGCCAGCGCCGAGGTAACGAGTGCGCCAGGCCGTATTTGCCTCGAAGCCACCACTGGCGAGAATCACCGCATCAGCGGCGCAGTTCTCGATCACGTTCTCGTATTCGACTCGAACACCAGTGACCTGAGCGGCAGAACCCAGCAGGGCGCGAACTCGATGGCCGTAGCGGATGTCCACGCCAAGCGTTGTGGCCCGTCGTGTCAACGATTCGATAAGCCCCGGTCCACCGCCCCATGTTTCCACCACCAGGCCGCCCCAGAATCGCACTCGACCATCTACTTCAAACGACTGCCTGCCATAGAGTGGCAGGAAACGAACACCTTGTTCGCGCATCCATTGCAGCGTCGGCAGGCTGTCGCTCACCAGGCGATCGGCAAGATCCGGATCGCATCGATACTGGGTTACGCGGCCGAGGTCGCCGAGAAAATCCTCGCGTGAATAGCTGCCAAAGTCATTCCGTTCGCGCTCAGCTTCGGTGAGCTCAGGCATCAGCTGAACGATGTCGTCCAGGCCGTTGTAGATGGTACGCATGGCACCCGCCGTGAAGCGGGAGTTGCCGCCAGCGAGGTTGATCGGGGCGCGTTCGAACACGACCACGTCGGCGCCCGCGAGACGGGCGCTGATCGCAGCACAGAGGGCGGCATTGCCACCGCCGACAACGATGACCTTTTTGTTCACGTAGCTCAAGCCCGCTTCCAGTTGCGTTCATGGATTATGTTGAACAATTCGCGGCGTGCCTCTGGGAGCCGGTCTGCCGCTTCGTTATCACTCTTCTTGCGAGCGATTGTTTCCAGTATTTCAAAGCGCTCGCCGACTTTCAAAGTGGGCTTGGCTTTCGGCAATGACTGCAGCTTTTCATATGGGGTCATCAGCGCCTCATACGGATAACGTCTGCTCTCCACCAGCGCTTTGTCATTCGACTTCCCGGGTCGCGACCGCGTGAAATCGATCCGCTGCTTCTCCAGGAGTGCCGCCACCTGATGGTTGACGTATTCACAGCCGTTGTCCGCATGAAACCCCCGCAGCCGGAACGGAAACTGCGCCAGCAATTCCTCCAGTGCCCGGATCAGGTAGATCTCACTGATTCGTTCGACCGCAACACTGATTTCATTCCCCCATCATGAACAACAACTGTCAGCTTCGCTCCAGACTCACTTCATATTGAAAAGACTTTTTCTTTTACGCGCCTCTGGAGCGGCGCATACTCGGTTCATGGTGAGCTGCTGACGCAACGGGATCGGTCGATAATTTCAACTCAAGGCCCAGGCGCAATCTCTGAGCGGGTGCGGGTACAGACAGGTTAGCCGTTGAGGAGTGTCCGGCCAGCCAGCCGGCCCGCCATGGCCGCGCCTGAAGAACAAACTCGGCATTTCGCCGAAGGAGGGAGTCATGAGCGGAGCAGAAACTCAGGGCGCGGGTGGCGGGGAGACGGGGCGGAAAAGTCCTCTCCGGCGCTGGGGGCTGAGAGTCGGGATCGCCGTGCTGGGGGTCGCGATCTTCGGGATCGGGATCTTCATCGTAGTCATGCGCATGACCGCCGAGCCCGAGAGGGTGGTGCGGGACTTCATGGCCCAAGCCGCGGCTGGCGAGTACGCGGCGGCCCACGCCCACTTCTCGGCGCCGCTGCAACAGGTTCAGCCGCTTGAGGCCTTTGGCGCGATGGTGCAGGCCAATGCGATGTATTTTCAGGTGACGGACCTCAGCTTCAATCAGCGCTCGATCGACGAGGCTGGCGCCGAGTTCGCGGGCTCGGTGACCCTGGAAAGCGGCACCGAGCTTCCGGCCACTTTCAGTCTGGTGCGGGAGCGCGAGGATTGGAAACTGATCAAATATTACATCGGCTCTTGAATGTAGGCGCCGCCCGCCAGCCGCGCCGCGTGTGAGGCACGACCTCCAGAAGGGACGGACCATGAAGGCCATTTCATTGCCGCTCCTAGTTCCGTTTGTTTATGCTCTGGCCTGCCAACACTTGATCGCCCGTTGTCAAAACGTCAGGTGGATTCAATTCTTCGATGATTTGTGAACGAATTTATTGAGGCAGAAGAGAACCTGTCGAGGCAATACGGGGATTGGAGCGTCGTTACGCGGATCGGGCGCTGGACCATGCCAGTTGGGCGGTTTCAGCAAAAGTCGGCGGGCTCATTGCGCGGTGCGGAAGCAGTTCGTAGTCTTACCCTACCACGGGAGGGGAAGACGAATGGGGATGCTGCCCAGAGCGTCGTTTGCGATGGTTCAGACAGGCGTTCGCACGCTTGAACCAAGAGATATTCCAATTCCTGATATTGATGCCGACTCGGCTTTGCTCGAGGTAGAGGTGTGCGGCATCTGTGGCAGCGACTACGAGCAGTATGAAGGGGTGCTGCGAACGCCGATGCCGGTCATTCCCGGACATGAACCGCTAGGACGCATTGCGGCCATCGGTGATCGGGCCGCACAGCGATGGGGTGTTGACGTCGGCGATCGTGTTGCCGTTGAGACCATGCTGAGCTGTCGTCACTGTCAGCCCTGTCTGGGTGGCACCTATCATCTGTGTGACCATCGCCGCATCTATTCCTACATACCGTTGTCGGATGCACCGGGTCTGTGGGGCGCGTATTCCCAGTACATGTATCTGCATCCGAATAGTGTTGTCCACCGCGTCGATCCGACGCTGCCACCGGAACTTGCAGTGATGTTCAATCCGCTTGGCGCCGGATTTCGCTGGGCGGTAGAGATGCCTCGCCTGCAAACCGGAGAAACCGTCGTCATTCTCGG
>JAYSTS010000094.1:0-6893 GCA_043719475.1 Gammaproteobacteria bacterium
TGCAGAAAGGCGATGAAGTGGTCACTGCAGGCGGCATCGTCGGTATGGTCAACAAAGTCGAAGATGACTTTGTGAAGGTCCAGGTAGGACACAACATCGAGATGCGTATCCAGAAGAGTGCCATTGGCGCAACCCTGCCGAAGGGGACTATCAAGTCTCTGGACGCGGGCTGAGTCGAGTTTTCTCATGGCCAATGGCCAATCTTTTGGTAATGGCTTTCTCACGCCAAGAAGTGTCGGACCTGCGCCGAACTCAGGGTCGTGGCTGCGTTACATCGTCGTGGTATTCATCATGCTGGTGGGGTCGATCTATGCGGCTCCGAATCTCTTCCTGCCTGACCCGGCCATTCGCATCAAACCTCAAGACACTGCGCAAATCGTCGATGAAGGTGTGCTCAGCCGAGTAGAGCAGGCCTTACAAAAAGGTGGCGTCGAAGTCCTCGGTACCGAACTTGATGAAGGTACTGGCCTCATTCGGCTGAAAGAGCCCAACGATCAACACGCGGCGCGCAATACCGTTCAATTGCTCCTCAATGAACGCGAAAGAAGTTACATCGTTGCCCTTGACCAGGCGTCGACGATTCCGCAGTGGCTGGCGGACATTGGTGGCAAGCGCATGTCACTCGGCCTTGACCTCTCCGGTGGGGTGCACTTCCTGCTGCAGGTCGACATGGATCAATTCATCGGCCTACGACTCAAGAATGCTGCGGATGGATTCCGTGATGCCTTGGTGGGCGGCCGTGTGCGATATGTATCCGGCGAGTGGGTGAAGGGCCAGGAGATCCTCATTCCCTTCGCAACTCAGGACGCGCTGGACGCCGGTCGGGTGCTGATTGAAGCCATCAATGACGGTTTTCAGATCTCCGAGCAGACCGTCGATGGTAATCCCGCATTGCGGCTGCGTTATGCAGACCAGAAAATCAGTGAGCTGCAGGACTTTGCAATCTCGCAGAACCTGACCAGTCTGCGCAATCGTGTGAATGAACTTGGTGTTGCCGAGCCTCAAGTCCAGCGTCTGGGTCGCGAACGTATCGTCCTCGATTTGCCCGGGTTACAGGATCCGGCCCGTGCCAAGGACATCATCAACAAGTTTGCGAACCTGGAGTTTCGTCTGGGTGGACTGCCGAACGACCGCCCATCGCAACTGGAGACCTTCGATTATGAAGGTGGTCCGGTGCAGATCCAGGCGCGCAACATCGTCACGGGTGACGATGTCATCAACGCAGTGCAGGATTTCGATCAGGAGACCAATCAACCGCAGGTTTCCATTACCCTCGATTCCGATGGCGGCGAGAAGATGCACGGGGTCACCAAAGACCACATTGGTGATCGTATGGCGATCCTGTTCATCGAACAACAACCGCGCGAACGTAAAGTGGTTGGTGCCGACGGCGTGGAGAATATCGAGTACTACAGCACGACGACACGCCGCCTGATCAATGTCGCGACGGTTCAGGCTGCATTGGGTTTTCGTTTCCGCATCACGGGTGTGGAGCTGCAGGAAGCACGCGACCTGGCACTCTTGCTGCGTGCAGGCTCGCTGGCCGCGCCAATGTATATCGTGGAAGAGCGCACAATCGGTGCAAGCCTGGGCGAAGACAACATCCAGCGTGGCATCAACTCGATGCTGATCGGTATGGCGGTGGTGGTGGTGTTCATGATCCTTGTTTACAAGGGCTTTGGACTGATCGCCAACGTCGCGCTGGCCTGCAACGTCATTCTCATTACCGCAGTCCTGTCCCTGCTGGGAGCGACGCTGACGATGCCGGGGATTGCGGGGATCGTATTGACGATTGGTATGGCGGTAGATGCCAACGTACTGATCTTCTCCCGTATCCGCGAAGAATTGCTGATCAAACCTCCCCAGGCCGCGATCCAGGCAGGATTTGATCGGGCTTTCATCACCATCTTTGATTCGAACCTGACGACGTTTTTTATTGCCATCATCCTGTTCGGTATCGGCAGTGGTCCGGTGAAGGGATTCGCGGTGGTGCTGGCCGTCGGCCTCATTACTTCGGTGTATACGGCGGTGCAGGTTGCTCAGGCGTTGATCAATCTTGTCTACGGCGGGCGTGAACTGAAGAAGGTGCGCATATGACGCTCAATTTCAGGTTCATGGCCTGGCGGCGCGTCGCCTTCGCGGTCTCGCTGTCATTGATGCTCATCTCGGCTATTTCGTTGGTCGTGCGAGGGCTCAACTGGGGGCTCGATTTTTCCGGCGGCACGCTGGTGGAAATTGGTTTTGATCAAGTCGTCAATCCGGAAGCGATCCGAGCGGACCTGGAGTCGAAGGGTTATAAAGAAGCGGTGGTCCAACAGTTTGGAACCGATCGGGAAATCGTCGTCCGGGTACCACCGCAAATCGAAGGTGATCAAAGCAAACTTGGCGACCAGGTTTTTGCAACGGTAGCGGCGAGTTTCGACGGCGCGACACTTCGACAGTCCAGTTTTGTCGGACCAGCGGTTGGTGATGAGCTCGCGGAAGACGGCGGTCTGGCGATGCTGGCAGCTCTAGCCATGATCCTGGCGTATGTGATGTTCCGTTTCACCCGGCAGTTTGCGTTCGGCGCGGTCGCTGCGTTATTTCACGACGTGCTGATCACGCTTGGCTGTTTCTCTGTATTTGGCTGGACCTTCGATCTGCCAAGCCTTGCGGCAGTGCTGGCGGTGATCGGCTATTCGATCAACGACACGATTGTCATTGCTGACCGGATTCGCGAGAACGTTCGCGCGATTCGCAAGATGGAAATTGCCGAGATCATCGACATATCGACCAACCAGACCCTGGGTCGGACATTGATGACCTCGGGCACCACGTTGTTCGTCGTGCTCGCGCTGTTGTTTCTGGGTGGCGAGATGGTACGTGGTTTCGCGATTGCGCTGACCATCGGCATCGTTGTGGGTACCTATTCTTCGATCTATATCGCGGCAGCGATTGCGCTGGTCATGAAGATCAATCGGGAGGACCTGCTTCCACCGGCCAAGGAAAAAGAGGCGGGGACCACGGACGAATACGTCCCCTGAAAAGAGGATCCTTAGACGATTTCCGGAGTCAGATACGGCCGCAGCGACTGCACCATGGCTCGAAAGGTCTTTGGGTTAGACGCCACGATGTTGCCGGTTTTGTAGAAGTTGTCTCCACCACGCCAGTCACCGACAAACCCGCCTGCTTCCCGCACCAGCAACGTTCCAGCACAGATGTCCCACGGCGATAAAGCAAGTTCCCAGAAACCATCGACGCGCCCGGCAGCAACGTAGGCGAGATCCAGCGCCGCTGAACCCATTCGTCTGACAGCTCGGCATTGGCCGGTCAGATCCTTCAGAGATGCCATATACGCATCAAGATGTGAAGCTACAGCGTGAGGCGGGATGCCGGTACTCAGCACCGCTTCTGCCAGCTTCGTGCGGCTGCTGACGCGAATGCGCCGACCGTTCAGGTGTGCGCCATCGCCTCGACTGGCGGTGAACTCCTCATTCTTGACCGGATCATAGACCACGGCATGTTCGAACTGGGTGCCACGCAGGACACCGATGGAAACACAGAAGTGAGGGATGCCCTGCAGATAATTCAACGTGCCGTCCAGGGGATCGATGACCCAGGTGTACTGCCCGAGGTGACCGGCTGTGGCGGCGTTACCCTCGGCGATCTGTCCACCTTCCTCACCTTGAATGGCATGATCCGGGTACGCCTTGCGGATCACGTCGACAATCGCCGCTTCGCAATCCCGGTCGACGTTGCTGACGAAGTCGTTGCGGCTCTTTTCCTCGATGTTGAGATCGGAAAGACGATCCATGGCCTGTACCATGATCTGGCCGGCGCGGCGGGCGGCACGCAGTGCCATGTTGACGTGAGGATGCATTGGCGGAGCCTGAAACAAAGCGGCGGCTATCTTAACAGCGAGTCGCGAGACACGCTTGGCTGCGGTTGGATTGAATCTGGTTACGGCGAGAGGTTGTGCATGAGCTTGTTGGAAACTGCGGGAATGTTGCAGCGGGTACGCATCGTGCTGGTGGAAACCAGTCACCCGGGCAATATCGGTGCGACCGCCAGGGCCATGAAAACGATGGGGCTGACCGATCTGGTACTCGTGCGACCAAAGCGCTTCCCCGATCCGCAGGCACTGTGGCGCGCAGCCGGTGGCGACGATGTGTTGATTGGCGCGCGGGTGGTGGATAGTCTGGCAACGGCGATAACCGACTGTCACTGGGTGGTCGCTACCAGCGCTCGACAACGGCGCATTCCGTGGCCGATCTTGTCACCCCGTGCTTTTGCCGCGGCGGCTGCAGAGCGATCAGGCCAACAGGTGGCCGTGGTCTTCGGTCGAGAAGACAAGGGGCTGTCCAACGAAGAACTGCAGCTGTGTCAGACACATGTGGAAATTCCGGCCAATCCTGAATATCCGATCCTCAATGTGGCGATGGCAGCGCAAGTGATTGCCTATGAGCTGTTTCAAGTTGGTGGGCAACGCAGCGAGCCGCTGGAGTGGGATCGGCCTCTGGCTTCCCATGCGTTTGTAGAAGGATTCATGGGTCATCTCGATGCGGTGCTGAAGACCAGCAAATTTGTTGATGCCGAGAATCCAGGTCAGACCATGACACGGTTTCGGCGCCTTTTCTCGCGGCTGGAGATGGACATCACGGAGATTGCGATGCTCCGTGGATTGCTCAAGCAAGTTTGTCCTGAAGCCGGCCCTGGCGAGATCGAGGAGTCGAAATGATCCCGCAGTCTGATCAGTCCTCTGGCCAGCGTTCGCATGAGGCTCGACTTGCAAGCCCAGTGTGGCCCGAGCAGGTCGTCAATGTAGATCTCCCGATCGCGAACTCCATCGCGGTCAGGAGACCGCTCCCACAAAGTCGCGATGCCAAGATCTGTAGGAGCGATCTCCTGATCGCGAACCCATCGCGGTCGGCGACCACTCCCACAAGGTCGCGATGCCAGCCCACGAACGGAACCTGGTCGAAAAGTAGACCGTTTTGGTCGGGTATTGCATACTCCAGGCGTTAATTGGGACTACCTGTTCGATGCGTCTGACTACCAAGGGCCGTTATGCGGTCACAGCGATGCTCGATCTTGCCCTGAATGGCAGTGCAGGACCGGTTACCGTGCAGGATGTCTCCACCCGCCAGGGCATCCCTGGCGCGTATCTCGAACAGTTGTTCGCCCGCCTGCGCCGAGGCGGCCTGATCGAATCAGTCCGTGGTCCGGGCGGTGGGTATGTCCTGAGCCGGCAGATCGATGCCGTATCGATTTCCGATGTGCTGGTTGCGGTTGGTGAAGGTGTGGATGCCACACGATGTCACGGCGCCGCAGATTGCCAGGATGGCACGCAATGCCTGACCCACGATCTGTGGTCAGAACTCTCGGATCAGATTGATGGTTTCCTGCGCGGGATTACGCTGGCGGGTCTGGTTAAACGCGCAAGTGATCCATCGACTGTTGGTGGACACCGACATCGCGGTGATGAGTTGGCGCTTGGGCTGATTCGCACCCGCAACCTCTGACTGTCTGACACATGCCTGCAACAGGCTGACAAGCGAGACCACACAAGACCATGACGGATCCCGTATACCTGGACTATGCAGCAACGACGCCGGTAGACCCAATCGTCGCCCGGGCGATGACGGCATGTCTTGAATTCAACGGCAATTTTGGCAATCCCGCATCGCGCTCACATGTATACGGCTGGCGCGCAGAAGAAGCGGTTGAAACAGCGCGAACTGAAGTTGCTGCGCTCATCGGCGCAGATCCGCGGGAGATCATCTGGACGTCGGGTGCCACCGAATCCGATAACCTCGCGTTAAAAGGGGTTGCAACGGGCGCGTCGCGAAAGCACATCGTCACCTGCATCATCGAACACAAGGCTATCGTGGACACCTGCAAATACCTGGAGACACAGGGCTTTGAAGTGACGTGGTTGGTGCCCGCCAGCAACGGAACAGTGAGTCCGCAGGCAGTTGCTGCGGCTCTGAGACCCGACACCCTGATCGTTTCGATCATGCATGCCAACAATGAACTTGGGGTGCTCAATGACATCGTCGGCATCGGTGCCGTCTGTCGTGCCAATGGCACGCTCTTCCACAGCGACGCGGCGCAGAGTTCAGGCAAGGTGGCCATTGACGTACGCACGATGCCGATCGACCTGCTGTCGATATCCGGACACAAGATCTATGGCCCCAAAGGCGCGGGCGTTCTGTATGTACGCCGTGAGCCCCCGGTCCGACTACAGCCGATGATTCACGGTGGAGGTCATGAGTTCGGCATGCGCTCTGGCACGTTGGCTACCCATCAGGTGGTCGGACTCGGCACGGCCGCTCGTCTGATGTCTGAACGAATGCTGGAAGAAAACGCGCGGCTAACCCGGTTGCGTAATCGCCTGTTGGGCCACTTGTTGCAGATGCCCGATGCCGTGTTGCACGGCTCAGATGCACCACGGCTTCCAGGTATCGTCAACGTGGGATTCGGCGGTATTGATGGTGAGACGCTGTTGCTCGCCCTTGACGATCTCGCGGTGTCGTCGGGCTCTGCCTGCACGTCAGCTTCGGTTGAGCCTTCGTATGTTCTGCGTGGAATCGGTGTGCCGGATGAACTGGCACATGCTTCGGTCCGCTTCAGTGTGGGTCGCTTCACCACTGATGCGGACATCGACCATGCCGGTCGCCGGGTAGCGGAAGTGGTCGGTCGATTGCGCCTTTCTTCCAACTGAATCGGCGCGCCCTAATCGAGGCGGGCAAGGCGGTGACGCGCGACATTTCCTGTAGGAGCGGTCTCCGACCGCGATTGTCGGTGTCCTCGAAGATCGCGATCAGGAGATCGCTCCCAGTGTGCCCGGCATGGGCATGTACTAGCTGACTGAAAGGTGTCAGCCGGAAGACGTGACTGAAACCGTAGCGAAG
>JAYSTS010000095.1:0-20418 GCA_043719475.1 Gammaproteobacteria bacterium
TTCCGCTGCAATACCGACCTTCTCTCCAGTCAATTCGCCAGTCAATCGTTCCGCAGCTCTTAAATACCCTGCGCAGCATTTTCGGTTGCGTAATTTTTGCCTAATTGAGGTTAGGTTCTTGAAGTCTGCGCTGAGAAAATCAGATTCGCTTTAAAGCTGAATCATGGCAACGAACCAGCGTTATGGCTGGTTCATCTTGTTGACACTGACAAGCGACTACTTGGCGGCAGTCTTGCGAGGAACCTTTGGCATCCGGTCCTTCCACTCTGCGGGAACGCGAGGGTAACCACGACAGTCCGCCAGGAATTTCAAAGCATCGTTCCAGGCGACATCAGCGCCCATGCGCTTCACCGAGAACTCGCGCACCATGGACTTGCCGTTGGCTTGCACCTGCACTCGAAAGGCTGGTGAAGGCCGATAAACGAGGTTGATACCTCGGATACCTGTCGTGTGCTTGCGCGGGGTTGTTGCCCCCCGAACACGCTTGTCCTTAGCCTTGTCCTGCTGGGCAGCCCATTTCTCGTCAACGCTATTCGCGTCTTTTCGGACCGCTGTTTGCTGAGCCTTGTTAAGGCCGATGAGGCTGAAATACTGCTGTTGCAGCTTGCCATCAATGCTGCGCGCTACACGCAGCAATTGACCGCCATTAAGTTCGTATACTGCCACGTGACCGCTCCTCGTTCGTTGCCGGAGAGTTGTTAGGTTACTCCCTTTGGCGGAACTATAGCAAAGCCTCAAGCTCGGGCAGAGCCTTAAAGAGATCTGCTACCAATCCATAGTCTGCGACCTGGAAGATCGGCGCGTCTTCATCCTTGTTGATGGCAACGATGACTTTGCTGTCTTTCATACCGGCCAGATGCTGAATTGCGCCGGAAATACCAACTGCAATATACAGATCAGGTGCGACGATCTTGCCGGTTTGGCCGACCTGCATGTCGTTCGGGGCAAACCCTGCATCGACAGCCGCTCTGGATGCGCCAATTGCGGCGCCGAGTTTGTCCGCGATACCGTCCAGCAACTTGAAGTTGTCCCCGCTACCCATCCCTCGCCCGCCAGAAATAATAATATTGGCGGCCGTCAGCTCTGGACGAGCCGACTTGACGATTTCTTCGCTGACAAAAGACGACGTCCCCATGTCATGTGCGCTGGTATTTGACTCGATCGTCGCATTGCCGCCCTCCGCAGCAACAGGGTCGTAAGCAGTACCTCTTACTGAAATCACCTTGATTGCATCGGAGGACTGCACCGTCGCAATGGCATTTCCTGCATAAAACGGCCGTTTGAACGTTTGTGCGTCGATGACACTGATGATGTCGGAGATCTGTGCCACATCTAAAAGGGCGGCGACGCGTGGCAGAAAGTTCTTACCGATCGGCGTATGGGCGGCCAGAATGTGGCTGTAACCACGACCTAGTTCTGCAACCAATGCAGCAATGTTTTCTGCCAATTGATGTGCATAGACTGCGTTATCGGCGTGCAGAACCTTGCGAATGCCGGGCACTTTGGCGGCGGCAGTTGCTACGGCGCCGGCACCAGACCCCGCAACTAGCAGGTCTACATCTCCGCCTATGGCCGCAGCGGCTGCAACTGCTACGCGGGTTGCTGCCTTGAGTTCCTTGTTATCGTGTTCAGCAACTACCAGTATGCTCATGCGATCACCTTTGCTTCGTTACGCAGTTTGTTCACAAGCTCTTCAACAGACCTTACCTTCACGCCCGCACCACGCTCACTTGGCGGTTCGACTTTCAGAACCTTCACAGTTGGATTCAGGTCGACGCCCAAATCAGCCGGTGTGAGGACGTCCATCGGCTTTTTCTTCGCCTTCATGATGTTTGGAAGAGACGCATAACGGGGTTCGTTAAGACGCAGATCGGTGGTAATTACGGCGGGTAGTTTGATGCGCAGCGTTTGTAGACCACCGTCGATTTCCCGAATGACTTCGAGTGAACCATCAACAGCTGTCACCTTGGATGCAAAGGTCGCCTGGGGCATACCGGTAAGGGCAGCAAACATCTGGCCGGTCTGGCTGTTGTCACCATCAATGGACTGCTTGCCGAAAATAACAATCTGCGCGCCTTCCCGGTCTTGTATCGCCTTCAGTGCCTTGGCAATGCCCAAGGGCTGCGCTTCGACATCGGTCTGGACCAGAATGGCCCGATCAGCCCCAAGCGCAAGGCACGTTCGCAGTTGTTCCTGACAAGCGGTTCCACCAACGCAGACCGCAATGACTTCAGTCGCGATACCCGCCTCCTTCAAACGCACGGCTTCTTCGATGGCGATCTCGCAGAATGGATTGACCGCCATTTTCACGTTGGCAAGATCCACGCCAGTGCCATCAGATTTGACCCGCACTTTCACGTTGGCGTCGACCACGCGTTTGACCGGTACCAGTACCTTCATGTAGCCCTCTTCTTTTATCTAGATATCAACTCTTGACCAGAAACGAAAACACAGCACTACAGCTTGCGCGGCTGCTCCGATTCGAGATCGCCTGGCAATCCCGGCTATAAGTGTCTGACCGCCTGGCCTCGCTGTTTCGGTTGCCTGCCTGGCGCTTGCCCCTGCCTGCGGGCATGCCGCACACAGCATCAAAGGCCGTGGGCGCTGCCCTTCGATTACGTTTACCGGGGTAAAAAGGCGCGGTATTGTCGCCGGGCCTTCCAGACGGGTCAATGTTGTCGCGTATAATGCGCGCCTCAACTCACCAGGTACTTACAAACATGCCGAACGCTGCTCAACGCGAAGCAATGGAATTCGATGTGGTGATCGTCGGGGGAGGCCCATCCGGACTTGCCACTGCAATACGGTTGATGCAACTCGCTCAGCGATCAGGGCAGGAAATCAGTGTTTGCCTGGTAGAAAAAGGGTCCGAGATAGGCGCTCACATTCTGTCCGGCGCGGTCTTTGAGCCACGGGCGCTCGACGAGTTGATCCCCGACTGGAAGGCGCGCGGTGCTCCCCTCAACAATCCGGTCACTGAAGACGACGTGTATTACATGGTGAATGGAGTAAACAGAGTCCGTATTCCGAAGTTGTTTATTCCCAAAGATCTGGACAACCACGGCAATTACGCCATCAGCCTGGGCAACCTCTGCCGCTGGCTCGGCGAGCAGGCTGAAGCGCTCGGCGTCAATCTGTTCCCGGGATTTGCTGCGTCGGAAGTTCTGTTTAACGAAGACGGCAGTGTTCGTGGTGTTGCCACCGGTGATATGGGTGTCAGCAGAGAGGGCGAACACAAAGGTACGTTTACTCCAGGGTATGAACTACTGGCCAAGTTCACCGTCTTCGCCGAGGGCTGTCGAGGCAATCTGGGGAAACAGCTCATCTCACGATTAGGACTTGCCGAAAATTCATCGACTCAACACTACGGGATTGGCTTCAAGGAACTTTGGGATATCGATCCAGACCTCCACGTTCCTGGCCGGGTACTGCACTCGCTGGGTTGGCCGCTAGGTCATTTCCCTGGGCAGACCACCGGTGGCTCATATCTGTATCACCTGGAAAACAACCAGGTATCGCTCGGGCTCATTGTTGATCTGTGTTACTCGAATCCTCATCTTTCGCCGTTTGATGAGTTTCAGCGCTGGAAGCACCACCCGCTAATTGCAAACGTGGTGAAGGGTGGCAAACGGGTTTCTTATGGCGCGCGCGCAATCGTCAAAGGAGGGATCCAGGCCCTGCCGAAGAACGTGTTTCCAGGCGGCTTGCTGATTGGCGACGATGCTGGTTTCTTGAATGTCATCAAGGTAAAGGGGAGCCATGCTGCGATGAAGTCCGGCATGCTTGCAGCAGAGACCATTGCTGCGGCACTGGCCCGCGGCGAGGCCCATACGGAGCTGAGTGAGTTTCAGGATCGATTCGAAAATTCGTGGCTCTTCGAGGAACTCAATCGCTCTCGCAATGCTGCCCCCAGCCTGCATAAATTTGGTGCACTGATGGGGTCTGGTGCTGCACTGGTGGACAGCTGGTTCCAGGGGAACCTACCTTGGACACTGAGTGATCCTGTTCCAGATCATGCCACCCTGAAGCCCGCTTCGGTAAGCAAACCCATCGATTACCCAAAACCCGATGGCGTACTCTCGTTTGACAAGCTGTCATCGGTATTCTTAAGCAATACCAATCACGAAGAAGACCAGCCATGCCATCTGACGTTGAAGGATGCTTCGATCCCCGTCTCGAAAAACCTGCCGACCTGGGATGAGCCAGCACAGCGATATTGCCCTGCTGGTGTTTACGAAATTGTCAGGGAGGACAGTGGTCCAAGATTTCAGATCAATGCGCAAAACTGCGTGCACTGCAAGACCTGTGACATCAAGGATCCATCTCAGAATATCGTTTGGGTGGTCCCGGAGGGCGCCGGTGGTCCGAACTATCCGAATATGTGAGCGCTGACTCGATCGGCGAAAGTCCGACGGATTTAATCCAGAAAAAAACACGCCCCTCGGCTGAATAGGCAGGGGCGGCCATTCTCCTCGATTGCAAGATCCATCAGTCGATAAAACGCTGATCTGATGATCAAGGCATCGAGTCCGTCGCGGACATACAGATAGGGTCGTCCGCCGCGAAGAGTAATCGGATGTTCGGTACTCGCCACGACAAGATCTCCCCCATTGGTACTGAACAACAATTCACTTTGCTCTCCTGCACCTCGCGTCTCAAAATCCAGTGCCAACAGAGGAACGTCCTCTACCACGATGCGCAGTTTTTCGTGGGGTGAAACCAGAAAGTAGGCATCACCCTCGCGTAACAACACCGTGGAAAACAAGCGTACCAACGCTGGACGGGTAAACGCGGCGCCTTCGTGATACCAGGTGCCATCTCGAGCAATCCGGATATCGATCTGGCCTTCCGTGGCAGACTGCCATCGATGAATCGGCGGCATTCGTCGGCTGGCTGCCTGTCTGTCGAGCTCTACAAAAAGATCGTCGATTCGCTGGTCTGGCACGAGTTGTTCTGCGGATTCTGCCGAGTCATCAAGGATGAACTTTTATGTGACGAATATCAGCTCCCGGTCAAAACCGCGCCAACTGCCGAAAAGGCGCGGGTCAACGCGACCGGATCGTGCCAATCCCGACCGCGCAGCCAGGGTTCTATTTCAACTGTCAATCGAGTCACCAGGTTATTGTCTGCGGTGTGCATCACATCGATGATCAACTGATCCCGGTCCGCAACCCTCGTCACTTTGTTTCCGCCAGCTCGCAGGGATTGCATCGCCCAGTGTTCTGCAGGATCGTCGCTGCTTTTGTTCTGTTCGAAAACCAGGTCTGGCCAGTGCACAACCAATCGCCAGTTTGATTCTATAGGTGCAATCTGCAGGTGCTCGGCAAGACCAGCCTGGACTGCCTGCAAACGATCGTTGTCGTCGCGTCCGTCGGCATGGGCGACCATTACCTCGGTAAAGGGCGGTAGCGTCCAACGCGACTGATTTTCTACCGTTACACCACCAAAGGTCCTCGTTGCTCTCAGCGTATTCACCACATCAGGATGCGGTTGAGCAATACTGCAAGCGGCCACCTGAGATACCAGAAAAAGAATCAGGAAAGAACGAAACATCGATGCGGCCTATATTGACGACTCGAAGTGAGTATAGGCACAGGATTCATCCCTTCCGGGCTAGGAGCCGGCGACAATGGAGCGTTCTCAGCCGATCAACCGCCGATAAACTTCATGACAGTCCATTCGCCCTGGAATCGAATGGGCTGTTTGTCCGCCAAAGCCCTCCCGAGGACCATTCCGAGAGCCTGTTCAGCTTCGTCATCGGGCATGCTCAAGATCGGATTGAGGTCGTGCGAATGGGCATTCGAGAGGCAGCCGAACAATCTGCCGTTGGACGACAATCGCAGCCGTGTACATGAGGCACAAAAAGGTTCGGTTTCATTAGCGATGATCCCGAAGGTCCCTCGACCGGGGATCTCAAATCGCACCGCTGTGGAATCGAAAGGGGCATCTGTTCGGGCGTACTCGTAACGGCTGCCGATGGTTTCCAGCAACTCGTCCATACCAATGAAATCGCGGGCGAATTGGTTACCGGCTCGCAGGTGTCCCATCTTCATCAATTCGATGTAGCGCAACTCATAGCCGCGTTCGAGACAGTAGTCGAGCAAGGGTAAGATCTGGTCACCATTGGCCGAGCGCAGCGGTACCATATTGATCTTGACCCGCACACCAGCGCTGGCCATCCGGTCGATGCCTTCAAGTACAGTCTTCAAATCGCCGGACTTGGCGATTTCGCGGAAACCAGCGGGGTTGAGAGTGTCAAGGCTGACATTGATCCGCTTTAGTCCAGCCGCCAGCAGCATGTCGGCCTTGCGGCTCAATAACTGGCCGTTGGTCGTCAAGCCGACGTCGTCAAGAGGCAGTTTCATCAACGCGGGGAAAAAGGTGTCGATCTTTGATGCGACTAAAGGCTCGCCGCCGGTAACCCGAACCTTGTCAACACCGCCCACGCGCATCAGCAGCGTCACGGCGCGGACAAGCTCTTCGGCACCCAGCTCCGATTCAGCCGGTTGAAGTCGTTTGCCATTGGGCACGCAATAGGTACACGCATAGTTGCAGGCAGCGGTGAGGCTGACTCGCAGATTGCGGAAAGTTCTGCCGTGCGCATCGGTGATCATGGGTGAAGTATGCCACGGCTCAGTACGGAACTTTGAACTGGTTCCCGCCAGTTTTTGTTAGCTCTGCTTAACTGAGAGAGTCATCGCACAGTCTCTCCCCCCTTAAGGCGTGTGACGACACGGAGCTCAAGTTCCGATTTTGAGTGACTTCTGATGGAAGTTACCCGACGCCTCCCCCGGCGTCGGGTTTTTTTTAACTGCCAGTACCCGATCCCGGATCCAGCGCAAGACGTAACCGCGACACAAAATTCTTCGCCCAGAACACACGATTACTGCCTTTGATCAAGACCGCGTCGCCCTTGGTCACCCGCTGTACAACCTGGGCAATCAACGCCTCGTCCGCAGAAGCGGTCCACCCAAGGCAATTTGGCAGACTTTCGAGCACCCGCATGCCCTCACCCACTGCCCAGAAACCTCCCAACGAAGTCACCTCGAGGGCCAGGTTTTGATGATATCGATCGCTGTGTGCGCCTAGTTCCAGCATTTCCCCAAGCAGGGCAAACCCTCGCTTTCCGGCCAAACTGGCGAAGTTGCGAATTGAGGCCGTCATGCTGTCGGGGTTAGCGTTGTAGCTGTCATCGATGAGCTGCATGCCTGCGACATCAAAGGCTTGCCCCCTCCCGGCCGGAACCAGATCATCGCCAAGATCCGCAGCACCCTCCGGATCGCGATTCAGTGCAATGAGCGTCGCAATCACCGCTGCGAGAGAAAGCGCCCGGTGCTCGCCCCCGCCAGGAATCCTGGCAATCAGATTTCGCGTGGGCAGCTGGAAAGTCGCGACCGTTCCTTCGACACCGAGTAGACGAATCATGGCGTCGGCGTCGGTACCGAACGTAATTTGCCGCAGGTCGGCCCTGGAGCTGGCTGGCAGACTCGCTTCGCGAATCAGCGTGCCACCAGGCACAATTCCTTGTGCCAGAGACATCTTTTCCGCCAGCAGCGCCGGCAAACCACCAAAGTTCCCGATGTGTGCAGAGTGGACATTCAAAACGATACCGATATGAGGCGCGACCAATTCTGCCAGCGGAGCGATTTCGCCCGGGTGATTGGTCCCAACTTCATAGATTGCCGTGTCGCAACCCCGGGGTGTACGGGCGAGTGACAAAGGTACACCGATATGATTATTGAGCGATCCGGGTTCGGCCCAGGCGGAACACGCTGCAGCCAGCAAGCTCTTGGCAGTAGTTTTGCCGCTGCTACCTGTCACGGCAATGGTTTGTGCAGACAACTCAGCTCGGCGAAAACGGGCCATCGACCAAAGTGCGTCCAAGGTGTCCTTGACGATAATCCCCGGTAGCTCCGAGAGCCCTTCCGGCCTGCTGATCAACGCGGCCATTGCACCGGCAGTGCTGGCCTGCTGTAGAAAGTCGTGACCGTTACGATTACTAACTGTCGTCGCCTGAAAGCGAGATCCTGGATCGCCAGAGAGTGCGACGAACAGATCGCCTCGGGTGAGATCCCTCGAATCAATACTGATACCGGAAATGCCGGCAGTCGGGGCCGCTCCACAAGCTGCACCACCGGTTGCTTTGAGCAGCTCGTTCCATTGCCATAACACGCTATCGTTGTCCGCCTGGAAATCGAGAGAGTCTGCCCGGGAGCTTCTGACTCCACAAGCTTGCGGCCCGTATGTCATGCTGTACGCATCAACAACTATCCATCCTTTCTGCTCATGAGTGACTCCAACGGTTCATTTTGGCAACGCCTTGGACAGGGCATCACGACAACACGCAATTTTGTCCTCAACGCCTTCTTTGTCGTGATCCTGATCATCGTCGCCAGCAGCTTCGTCGGCAGCTGTGAGAGCCTGCGAATCGACGACAACACGGCGCTGCTCATCCAGCCAAACGGCGTGCTCGTCGAACACAAAAGCATCGGCAATCCATTGCAGGCATGGCTTGCCGGCGGCAGTCAGGAGCACCAGATCATACTGGGCGATTTGATCAAGGTGATCAAAACGGCGGAAGCAGATGAACGTATCCGAACCATCGTTCTAGACCTTGAAGGCCTGGTTGGATTGAGCTCGATCCATGCAGATGCGCTGGACGTGGCGCTCGATCACTTTCGTGCGAATGGCAAGGAGAGTGGCAAAGAAAGTGGCAAAGAAAGTGGCAAAGAGAGTGGCAAAGAAGTCATTGCCTACGGTAACTGGTACAGCCAGGAAAACTATCGTCTGGCCTCGACTGCTGATGCCATCTACTTGCATCCCATGGGCGAAGTCCTGTTTGAAGGATTCGCTGCGCAAGGTTTGTATTTCAAAGATTTACTCGACAAGTTGAAAGTTCAGATACATGTATTTCGGGTGGGCGAATTCAAGGCAGCCGTGGAGCCTTTCACAGAAAACGGCATGTCCGATTCCGCACGCAAGGCGAATCGCGAATTGGTGGATGGGTTGTGGGCGGACTACACCGACGCAGTCAGTACAAATCGTGAACTGGCAGAGGGAGCGTTCGCCACGTATGTCGGAGAAATTGACCAGCGCATCGAAGCGGCAGGAGGCGACGCCGCCAGGGCCGCACTGGAGGGTGCACTCGTCGACGAATTGTTAACCGAAGACGAGTTCAACGCTCGGATGGTCGACAAGGTTGGGGAGGATGACACAGGCAATTTCAAGGCTGTGAGCTTCGAGGATTACCTGGTTGCAACAGCAGAATCGCTTCCCGACCTTGGCGACGCGAATATCGCGTTGATTCGCATGACCGGCACAATCATGGATGGCGGTGGTGACGGCGCGGTGTCCATCGATCCTGATGTGATGAGAGAGCAGATTCGTGCAGCCAGAGACGATGAAAACATCCACGCGCTGGTCGTGCGAATAGACTCACCCGGCGGCAGTGCCTTTGCGTCGGAACAAATTCGCAAGGAACTGGAGCTCGTTCAGCTGTCGGAAAAACCCGTCGTGATTTCAATGGGCGAAGTCGCGGCCTCCGGCGGATACTGGATCTCGTCCACTGCGGATACGGTGTTTTCACACTCCCAGACCATCACCGGATCGATCGGCGTTTTTTCGCTCCTGCCGTCGGTTGAACGGGCATTGGAAAGCGTCGGTGTTCGCAGCGACGGGGTCGGAACGAGTCCACTGTCCGGATTACTGAATCCTTACGGTGCACTCAGCGAGCCCTACGCCCGAATCGCCCAGGCGTCCGTCAATCGCACCTACACGGATTTCGTGAATCTGGTGTCAAGGGGCCGTGATCTGGCGCCGGAAAAAGTTGCCGAGATTGCCGAAGGTCGTGTCTGGCTAGGCAGCCGCGCCAAAGACCTGGGTCTGGTTGACCAGATCGGAACGCTGGATGATGCCATCGCCCACGCCGCCACACTGGCTGGACTGGAAGCATTCGAAGTGAAGGAGTTTGCGCCGCCAGTCGATACCCGCTACGAAATCCTCCATCAGCTCATGGAGTCTCGTGTGGTCCGCGATCTGATGCCGATTCGCGGTGACATGATTTTCCGAATCGAAGCCCGAATGAAGCGTTGGCTGCCGCTGTTTGAAAACCCACGCCAGATCTATGCGATCTGCCCGGTCTGTCTCGACATATAGTGAACGCTGCACCGGCACGTCGCAGTGCCAGTGCAGGAACCCCCGAAATAGGCGCGAGCCTCGTTTTGCTTCACCGTTCCGACTTACCGTTCGGCCTTACCGCTCGGCTTTCCCGAAGAGCGCCTTGTAAAGCGCACGATGCAGCTCATTCTGCTCCATCACACCATGGACCAACTCACCCGCAACACCTCTGGCGTAGGCGGCAACGTCATCACCGCCGTGAGTTTCGGCCGGCATGGGTAGTGTTGCCGGCTGTCGGAAGTTCGGGCTCTGCGTATCCACCGTGGTGTAGTCAGGAGTGGTGTAGTCAGGAATGGCACCGGGACCATTGGCATAACCCAATGTTGGATATTCGTATGTCGGTGCACCTCCCTCTCCGCCCCCGGCAATCACCGGCACCTTGCCCAATATCGGATTGCCTCGTGGTGGATAACCGGCAAACGTGAGGGTATGGCTGTGATCTGCGGTAACCAGTACAAGCGACTTTTTCGGATTGAGCGCCGCATTCGCCACTGCGACCGCTGCATCCAGTGCGAGCACATCGTGAAGCGCCCGATAGGCGTTGCCTGCATGATGGCCGTGATCGATGCGACCGGCTTCGACCACCAGAAAAAAGTTCCGGTTTCGGCCCTGCAACATCTTGATGGCAAAAGACGTCATCTCTGCCAACGAAGGTTCACCGGCTCGGTCTTGGGAACGATCAGCATCGAACTGCATGTGTGAGGGTTCAAACAACCCAAAGACCTGTCCCTTCGTCTCAAGACCCGCAAAGGTTTCGGCCTTCCACACAAACTGGCGTTGCACACTTTTTGAATTGTTGCGAACGGCAAGCCACTCGGTGATCAGATTGCGACCGTCTTTCCGACGCCCCATAACTTCCGGGTACTCAGGATCCGCCTCGCTGGCGGGCAGGAAATTGGCACGACCTCCTCCAAGAATGACGTCAATTCCGTCGCCAACGCCGAATTCAACCAGCTGTCGAGCAATGTCCTTGCACCCTTCTGCAATGGCTTTGGGCGGAACCATTGAGTCGTCTTCCCAATCGCGCTCTGGCCCATGGGCATAGTTGGCCGCGGGCGTGGCATGTGTAATGCGAGCAGTCGTGACGATGCCGGTGGCAAACCCTGCCTCTTCGGCCAGCTCCAGCAAGGTCGGAAGTGCGCCGCTCAGGGACTGCGCGCAGTTACCCCGCGCAATACCCGAATTGACTGACAAGACACCGAACCGGGTTTTTTTACCCGTTACGATCGCCGACATCGTGCCGGCAGAATCGGGGACCTGCATGTCAGTGTTGTAGGTCTTGATGAGCGCAACATTGTCAAACGATTCGAAACTCAGCCGGTGTTCTTCGCCTTGTAACCCGAGTTTCTGGCCAGCGAGGATTCTTCCTGCGGTGACGGTGGTTACGCCCATGCCATCGCCAAGAAAGAGCACGACCTGTCCGGCTAACGCTGTCAACGGCATGACCAGGAACATCGACATGAATACGCACACATTTCGTTTCATCGCGTTGCCTCTCGCATTGTCACAAATTCTTCTGCTGCACTGGGGTGAATGCCAACGGTTGCATCGAAATGGGCTTTGGTCGCCCCCGCCTTCATCGCAACCGCCATACCCTGCACGATTTCCCCGGCATCCGGCCCCACCATATGCAGCCCCATTACACGATCATCGGACTTGCGTACGATCATTTTCATGAATGTCCGTTCGTTCGAACCACTCAAAGTATGTTTCAACGGTCGAAAAGACGTCTCGAATACACTGATCGGGCCCTCAGCAGCCGCCACCGCTTCGGTTTGCCCAACGGTACCGATATTCGGCTGACAGAACACGGCAGTCGGCACATTGGTGTAGTCCTGTATACGTTTGGGGCCTTTGCCAAACAGATTGTTGGCGATGCACATTCCTTCCGCGATCGCCACCGGGGTTAACTGCATGCGATCAATGACATCGCCGATGGCGTAGATATTTGGCACGGAAGTCTGGAAATATTTGTCGACGCGGATCGCGCCGCTTGCCTGCAGTTCTACGCCGCAAGATTCCAATCCCAATCCCGTCGTATTGGGTATTCGACCGGTCGCGTACAACACCAGATCAGTGTTCAGGTTTGTGCCATCACGGAAATGGAGCCGCTTTTTTAGTCCCTGCTGGCCGATGGATTCGACATCGGTATCGAAGTGCACTGAAATGCCTTTGCGCTCGATCTCGTCCTTGACAAACGTGCGTACGCCCTCATCGAAACCTCTCAGAAACAACGGCCCACGATAGACCAGATGGGTCTGCGCGCCGAGTCCCTTGAAGATTCCTGCGAACTCAACTGCGATGTACCCGCCGCCGACTACGACAACATGCTCAGGGAAAGTGGGCAGGTAGAATGCTTCGTTGGAGGTGATCACATGCTCAGATCCAGGAAATTCCGGAACATGGGGCCGCCCACCGGTAGCAATGAGGATCTTGTCTGCCGTCACCCGTTTGCCATCAATGTCTATCGTGTGCGGATCAACAAGCCTCGCGTGATTCCGGAAAATGGTGACGCCCGCGTTGGTCAACAGGTTTTCGTAGATCCCGTTGAGCCGGGTGATTTCCCGAGTCTTCCGGTCCCGAAGCGTCGGCCAATCGAAACGTCGCTCGCCAACGGTCCAGCCAAAACCGGCCGCTTCTTCAAAGTCATCTGCGAAATGAGACCCATACACAAACAATTTCTTGGGTATGCACCCGACGTTGACACAGGTACCTCCGAGATAGGTTGATTCGGCAACAGCAACCCGTGCACCTGCACGAGCCGACATACGGCTGGCCCGCACGCCGCCGCTGCCAGCGCCAATCACAAACAGGTCATAGTCGAAAGACACCGGTCACGTCCTGATCAATAGGTTTCGCATACTATACCGTCCGCAAACATGGGCGTGGGTGGTCCAATCTGGCCGCTGCAGCAATACCGAATTCGCTGCGGAGCAACGGTCGAGGCGACAAACTTGATCGGTCAGGTGTATCTGACCGACGATTGCTCATGATGGAATCAATGCTCAGAACCAGGAGCGATCTTGATGAAAGAGTTCCGTTTGTCCCTGCATCAACGGCGTGTTTGGAGATGCTCGAGCTCGGTAACGATCGAGCGCCTTGATAAAAACGATCCACTGCGGCCCGAAGGATGCCAATGAGACGACGAGTTTTGTTGCTGTCGCCGGTGCCTACCCACCCGCAAACAGCAGGCAATCGAACCCGGGTGGCGTCGTTGCTGCAAACGCTGCTCGAACTCGGATACGACGTGACCTTCCTGCATGCTCGCCAGGAGGAAGGTGACGATTCGGCTATGCGGAAAATCTGGGGGCAGGCCTACAAATCCATCGGGTATTCATGGCCGGCTGCACGTTTTAATACGCGACTAAAACGCAAATTGTTTGGTCGATTCAGTAGCGACGCGAAGTATGCCGTGCACATCGATGAATGGTACGACCCTGCTCTGGATTCACAACTCAGTGACTTACATCGCGTCAGCCATTTCCATGCGGTCATCGCAAGTTACGTCTTCTTCTCACGCGCGCTCCTCAATTTTGGTCCTGAGGTTCGCCGCATCATTGACACCCATGATGCGTTCGCCAACCGACATCGGCAGTACCTCGCACATGGTGAAACTCCAAAGTGGTTCTCGACAACACGCCGGGGTGAAGCAACCGCGTTTGATCGAGCGGATCTGGTCTTCGCCATTCAAGATCGGGAAAAAAACGAGTTTACGAAACTCACGCGAACCCCGGTGGTGACCCTCGGGCATATCACGCCGGTTGATCCACTGGGGTCCATTTCAAATGGCCGAATCCTGTTTGTGGCGTCCGACAACGGGATCAATGTCCATGGCATCAACCACTTCATCAACTCGATTTTTCCTGCCATACGTCAGCAGTTCCCGACTGCAGTGGTCACCATTGCTGGCTCAGTTTGTCGATCGTTGGCCAGCGGCGAGGGAATCGAGTTACTGGGTCGTGTTGAAGACCTGCGCAGCACCTATGCGAATTCGAGCGTTGTCATCAACCCGGTTCAATTCAAGACCGGAGTTGCGATCAAGAACCTTGAGGCGCTCGGCTATGGGAAACCGTTAGTCACTGCGCTGATCGGGTCCGAAGGAATGGAGGCTGGGCGAGGCACTGCCTACCTTGCGGCGCAGTCCGACGAACAATTCGCAACGCAAGTTGTGTCCATACTCATGGATCATGTGTTCGCTGCGGAGCTCTCCCGATGTGCTTTGACGTACATCACCCAAAACAATCAGGCGATACGTGACGAGCTCGTCCTTGCCATTGGCCCTGTGCACGCAACCTGATTCGTCGGGAATTACTTGGCAACCTATTTCAACGGCGCGAACCAATCGCGGTACAGTTCCCGAAGCAGATTTTTCTGCACCTTGCCCATGGTGTTTCTGGGTAGACCCTTCACGTTGACCAGCGCCTTTGGCTGCTTGAATTTTGCGAGTTTCTCGGACAACGCGGCTCTAAGGGAATCAAGCTCTACTGGTTCGCCAGTTGGAACGACCACGGCGACCACAGCCTCTCCGAAGTCAGGATGCGGCACTCCAATAACCGCAGATTCAGCAATCCCGGCCAGGCCATCCAGCACTTCTTCGATCTCCTTGGGATAGACGTTATACCCGCCAGAAATCACCAGATCCTTGCCCCGGCCCACGATGCTCACCCTTGCATCCGCACCCATCGTGCCAAGGTCGCCGGTGATGAAAAAGCCATCAGCGCGGATTTCTTCACGGGTCTTTTCTGGCATGCGCCAGTATCCGGAAAAGACATTGCCGCCTCGGACTTCGATCATGCCGACTTCGCCTCGAGGCAGTTCAACGCCGTTGGCGTCAGCAATCCTCACGTCAACGCCAGGCAGTGCAAAACCCACGGTACCCGGCACACGTTCGCCAACCAGTGGATTGGTTGTATTGATGATGGTCTCACTCATGCCGTAGCGTTCGAGAATCCGATGTCCGGTGCGAGATTCAAATTCCGCAAAAGTCTGTGGGGTGAGTGGCGCTGATCCGGAGATGAACACCCGAATATGCCGCACGGCAGCGGCGGTGAGGTCAGCTTCATCAAGCAGTCGGGTGTAGAACGTCGGTACGCCCATCAGCACAGTTGCATCGGCCAGTCGCGCGAGTGTCTGGCGGGCCACAAATCTGGGCAGAAATATCATCGGTGTCCCAGTCCCGAGTGCGCAGTGCATGGCGATGAATAAACCATGGACGTGGAAGACAGGTAAAGCGTGCAGCAGGACGTCGTCTGATCGCCAACCCCACGCCTTGATCAGCGCATCTGCATTCATGGCGAGATTGTCGTGCGACAGCATCGCGCCTTTGGACCGACCCGTTGTACCAGAGGTATAAACGATCGCCGCGAGGTCACTTCCAGATCTTGGCTCTGCGCCGACTTTTGGGGATGCCACATTTGCAGCATCGGACATCGACCCACCGCCTTGGGCATCCAGTGATTGGCAGGCAACAACCGGAAAGCGCGCAGCCAGTACCGGATCAATTGCAGTGGCGACGAACACAGCGGGTTCGGCGTCCGCCAGAAAATAGGCTACCTCTTCGCGGGTATACCCCGTATTGAGCGGCACATACACCGCACCGGCCTGCAAGCAGCCGAGGTAGAGCGACAGATTTTCAGCCGACTTCTCAACCTGCACCGCAACTCGATCTCCTGGCCGAACCCCCATTCCGCCCAGTGCGCTGGCGTATCGAGCGGCCCACTGATAGACGTCCCGATACGCAAGTGCGGTGCCGTCTTCCAGAAAAAGACATGGCCGACCATCAGCCCGATCCGCTTCGTGTGCAAGTTTGTTAAAGAAGCTGTCTTTCACGATTTTCAAGATACCTGTGCTAACCCGTTGATTTGAAGCGAACAAAACGTTGCTTCTAGAAAAAACCTCATGTACTCTGCCATCGACTCGATTGAACCAGTGGACGCATCGAACCATCGATTGTCTGCGTTGACAGCAGTATCGTTCAGCGGGGAACAATCAAAGGTAACTCCCAGAAAAAAAATAAAAACATGGGAATTCGAACCGCCTGTATCAGGCGGTTTTTTTTGCCTCGAGTTTAGCCTGCTCGCACACTCCCCTACTCTTCAGACGCAGCCGGCTTTTTCTTCGAGTCGATCGGCCGTGGCTGCTCACTGTCGGGAACGATCTCCTTGCCCTGTGGCATCTGAACAATCTGCAATGTGCGCACGTAGTCCTGGTAACCAACTTCATTGGGCGACAGGTTGGCCGCGATTTCTCCATCCTTACGCGCCGATGCCAGGTCGCCGATACGTTGAAACAACAAAGCCCTGTTGTAGTGCGCAACCGCGACACGATCATCGGCAATCGCAACCGCCCGATCCATATCGCTCATCGCCTCGACGAATCGACGCGCCTTGACATACGTGTTGGCTCTGTTGATAAACGTTGACGACAACTCCGGGGCCAGATCAACCGCCCGATTGTGGTCGGACAAAGCAGCGCGAATTTTGCCTTTGCGGGAATAAAGAATGCCCCGGTTTGAATAGGTGGCGGCGAGTTCCAGTCGATCAAGCGGCTGAAATTCAATCGCCGTATTGCAGGAGTCAAAATCAGGAACGCTGCCATAACGCACCACTTCCTGATAACACTCGAACGCCGGAGAGGTGTTGAGAATGACGCTGGTTGCTGCCTGCACCGCCGTCACACCAAGAGAGGCCTGAACAAGAAGAGTGGATAGGGCGAGAAGCAGCATTTTCATAAACCAGCCTCCGTAGTGGTGCTGGTGGTGCTGTGCGCGTCCAGCCACGGCGTGATGATTCGACGCAATATGCCGCGGCCAAATTCCGTGTACCAGACCGTCGGATCCTGTGCGCTGGTCGGCATCTTGTCGTCCCTCGGTAACAGTCGGGCAGCACGCAGCGTCGACAAACCGATACCCAGGCGTTCTTCGGCCAGATAGATCTGTGCCAGGCGCGACCAGCAGGTGAGTTCAATCGACTCCTTTGTGGCCTCTCGAATGCAGCGCAGCTGTTCGCTGGCGCCATCGAGGAGTTGCGCCAGTTGATAGTGCTGATAGTCGAGCGAAAGGAAAAATCGCCCACGTCGCTCACTCGCCAATGCGATGTCCCCAAGTTTCGCAAGCCGCTCTTCGACGGACGTCCGGTCGGCGGGTGATTGCAAAGGAACTTTCGAACGCAGCACTTCGAGACGACTGCCAAGATCTTCTGCGACCTGTCGCCTCTCGCCCTGATTCAGAGCGGCATCCGTGTCGGCACCCAGCAGCGCCCAGGCCTGCTCGCCAAACACTGAACCACTCATCAGCAAACCCAATACTAACAAGGACGCTCTTCTCATCATTGCCTCTTATACCAGCAACACACCGGGTCGTCGGACTGCGGTTCAACTGGTCAGGGATCTGAGCCGTTTCGCCAGCATGCGCTCTCGACGTTCCGGTGAAATAATTACGCTGCGTCGCGCCACCAGATCAAGGACAACACCCAGTGCTTCAGCACTCATGATGCACTGACCGGTACTGACGTCATACAGCAGATGGGTGAAGTACTGCAGTTTCTCGGTCACGTCGCGGATGCCCGAGACCAGCTCGTAGCGATCACCGACCCTTGGAACCGTGTGGTAGTGCTTTCGATATTCGAGCACCGCACCACCCTGAAAACCATTGGCCCGTTCGGCCTGCTCTTCAGCCGTCTGCAGGATGGCCCACAGGTTCGGCATGCCATCCGATACTCTACCCATGATGCCATGTGGTGGCAGCTCTCCACGTGCATCACACTCGTCCTGAGCAATCACACCTTTTGCAATGATCTGAAAACCGTGCAGACGGGCTTGCGCGAGTGTCAGTCGACTGTACGGCGTATCGTCCATTGGCAAGCCGCGAGGACCTGCATGCGTGGGCAATAAAGCGGGCGCCATGGCACCGAGACCATGTTGCACACACTCGATTCGTGAAAGAAACGCGGCCAGTACGATGCCAGTGAAGGAGTGCCGCAACTCCGTCAACACATCGATGGTATCAACCGTCGCGCCGACCCTTGCGACAAAGCCGGACACCGGTGTCGCCATGCGCGCTTCGGCAAGATAGCGCATGTGCTGGATCCGGACACGGAAGCCTTCGGCCACCTGCCACTCCGAAAGCGCGTTAACAAGAGACTCCCCGACCATGCGCGAATAGAAGCGCACGTTGAGGTGATCGTTCTCATCGCACTCCCAGCGATTGACGCTGCCCTTGAAGGCAAGTTCGAAATCGGGAGCACAGGATAACTCTGCGAAGGTCACGTCATGACTCCAGAAATTGGTTTCAGCAGTTTACTGTTTCATGCTGCGGTCGACGCCTTCAATGAGACCGAAAGCCTCGCCTGCTTACAATCAGGGCGATTTGTCCGACTTGTGGGGCTTGTGGGGCTCGTGGGGAAAGTCGGCCGGGACATTAAGATTGTCGCGCACAAACGCATTCCAGCGCTCGGTGGCGCGTTCAGCGGCGAAGCGATGGGCTTCAGAGGCAGAATACTGATCGGCAGCAAAGCTGGAAATACAGGTTCGATAGACATCCACCGCATCGACAAACGCATTCCACTTCGCAACATCAGTGCGTGGCGGACGTAGTGGTTCGGTACAGGGTGCTTCCGGTGCAAGCGGGTGAGCGGATAGTTGACCACTCCAGATCAGTAATAGCGTCAGCAGCCCGGTCCTTCGTTTCATACTGTGGCGCGGTTATTGATCCGCACGAAGGTGTACCCACCGACCAGCCCCGCCAGTCCCTGCATCAACAATCCAAATGCGGACCCCGTTGCCCAGACCGGGTTCATCTCGAAGACGACACGCAGGGTAAGATGAATCGCCATTACAGCAACAAACCCACCCAACACATAACCCAGCACCCGAAGATTCGGTAAGGCGCGAACGATCAGCGCGACCACCCCAAACGAGATGGCCATCGCAACCAGGATGATGGCGCCATACGGCAGGATCATGCCCGCCAGATCGTGGCCAATGTAGCCAAGCCGGTCGCCGATGGATATGTCGCGACCAAGGCTCTCAAGCCAGCCAAGAACACCTTGCGAAGCCGCTGTAATGGCCAGGATGTAAGTCACCAACCAGGCCGCGATAAAGGCCAACACGCGCTTTCCCATGTATGCTTCTTCCCGAATTTGCCGGAGTTTTTGCATGCTAACCCGATTGACCCTGTTCGTCTCCGCCTGCCTGCTTGTTGTCAACGCACAGGCCGGATTTCGCCTCGAGACTGTCGCTGAAAATCTTGAGATCCCATGGGGTCTGGCATTCCTGCCGGACGGCGGTTTTCTGGTCACGGAACACGCGGGTCGTTTGCGTATTGTCAGCCCGGATGGACAGGTCGGTGAACCGGTCAAGGGCGTGCCTGCGGTGTATCACAAGAGTCAGGGCGGACTGTTTGACATCGTCCTCCACCCTGATTTTGTGAACAACCGACAGGTCTATCTCACTTACGCCGAAGGCAGTCCCAAAGACAATGGCACAGCGGTTGCCCGGGCGACGCTGTCACAACAAGGACTCAGCGGGGAACTCATGGATCTGAAAGTGATCTTCCGCGTCGAACGCCGAAAGGACACCCCGGCACACTATGGCGGCCGCCTCGCCTTCCTGCTGGACGGCACCATGCTGCTGACTACCGGCGATGGCTTTTCGTATCGTCATGAAGCGCAGTCGATTACCAGTCAGCTGGGCAAGACGCTACGGATGACCGACGAGGGCAAACCTGCCGTCAACAACCCTTTCCCGGAATCTCCTTACGTCTGGACCTATGGCCACCGTAATCCACAAGGGCTGACGGTCACGAAGGACGGCACGGTCTGGCTGAACGAACATGGCCCCCAGGGCGGCGATGAACTGAACCGCATCGAGTCTGGAAACAATTACGGCTGGCCGGCCATCTGCTATTGCCTCGACTACACCAACGCCTACGTCACACCATTCACGGAGTGGGAAGGCATGGAACAACCGGCGCATTACTGGCGCCCCTCCATAGCTCCGTCAGGACTTGCGATTTACGAAGGTGATCGGTTCCCGGAATGGCAGGGGGATTTTTTCACGGGGGCTCTGGTAAACAAGGAAATCAGGCGTTTGCATCGAACGGCCGATGGAAAACTCGAGGAAGAGAAACTGTTCAGCGAAGTCGGTGAACGGGTACGGGATGTTCGATCAGGTCCGGATGGGGCCCTCTACTTCACTGTCGAAGGCACCAACGGACGCATCATGCGCGCGGTTTCGGATGCTCCG
>JAYSTS010000096.1:0-6857 GCA_043719475.1 Gammaproteobacteria bacterium
GTCTTGTGTGCGGTCTCCTGACCGCGATCTGGGTGAATGAAATCGCGGTCAGGAGACCGCTCCCACAGGAGATATCCCACAGGGCGCTTTTACGCGTCATCTCACGACTGAATCCACCAACTTCATTGGTTGTGACGTTACGGTTTGATTTCTGCTGCAATCCCAACCTTCTCTCCAGTCAATCGTTCCGAAGCTCTTAAATACCCCTGCGCAGAATTTTCGGTCGCGTAACTATTGTCCAGTTCATCAACGAGTTGCATATCGCGCCCGATACCAGAGGCGAACGGGATATTCGAGGGCCATCAGAACGCCAATGCACGCGTAGCTGATCACGCCGTTGTAGAGCGCCCAGGTTTCGCGGGTGGCCCAAAGTGCGGTCCAGGTTGCGATCAGTGCGTTCGTCAACAAAAACACAACCCACACCCAGGTCAGTACACGGGTGTAGCGCACCCCTTCCGGGGGAAATGCTGGCTCGCTGAGCCGTGCGATGCGCTCGATGATCGGTTGCGGTGAGAACAGCGAGCCGATGAAAAGCGCAGCCATGGAGAAACTCATGACGGCCGGGTAGAGGCGCACCACCCACTCTTCATTGCTGATGACACTGGCGATGAGGTACAGGCCAACCGGTACGATGAGCAGCACTCCGCCAAAGGTCTGGACGGGTGTTGTTGCCCCTGCCAGCCGGCCGAGCAGCAATGCAGCGATCACGATGACTGTGAGGTACATCGGCTCGAAATGTGCAAAGCCGAAATACATCAGACCGGGATAACCGATCAACAGCAACGCGGAGAGCAGTTTGAGCATTCAGATGAGTCCAGCGATGAACATCATCGTTAGTTGCGTAGCAGTTTCTCGATGGCGTCGACCACATCGGCAACTGTTCGTACAGCCTTGAATTCCTCTGGGCTGACCTTGCGGCCAGTGAGCTCTTTCAGGCGAACGATGAGGTCAACGGCGTCGATACTGTCGATATCCAGATCGTCGTACAGGTGTGCTGCCGGCTCGACCTTGGCGGGGTCAGTTTCAAACATCTCTTCCAGGATGCCGCGCAGTGTCTGCAGGATGTCGTCTTTTGAATTCAGGCTAGTGTTTGTCATGCCAGTGTTTGTTATGTCAGGGTTTGTCATGCCAGTGATGGTGTTGTCGTTCTGGTTCACCGTGCACCATTCACCGTTCAGGGCGATGGCCTAACTGCATCGACCATACGATTGAAAAAGTCCATCACCCGTTCCTGTTGGCGTCGCACCAGGATGCTGACAGGTGCTGCAATCTGGGATGCGTCGATAGCTGGGCAGACAGCCCCAACCGTGATGGTGTAGTGCATTGGCTTGTATGGTACTTGGTACCATCGTTCATTGCGCGTCAGGGTGGTGGGTTCGCAACGAATGAATACCGGGGTGATGGGGCTCCCGGAGCGCACGGACAGGTTTGCCGCGCCACGACCGAACTGGGGTGGCTGGTTGGGTTCAGTGCGAGTGCCTTCCGGGAACATCACGACGGGTGAACCCTGCGCAAGGTTCATAGTGGCACCTTTCAGCATTTGCATCGGATCATCGTTACCGATGTAGCCTCCGGCAGTCAGTGCACCGCGCATCACAGGGTTGCTGAACAACGATTGTTTGACGATGCAGCAGGCATCGGGAATGAGCGATACCAGAAACACGACGTCGAGCAGGCTCGGGTGATTGGCGACGATCAGAGCACCTCGCCGCCTGAGCGGCGCGGGATTTTCCACCGACCATGTGAGTACCCCAAGCGTGACGGTCATGCGGATGAACAACTGGAAGAATCGTTGCACGGCCCGACGAGCGATCGCCTGCTGACGAATTCGATCCGGTACGCACAGTCGCAGGACGGGTATGCCCAACAGCCCGGCGATGAGCCCGGTTACACCAAATATGGTGAAGCCGAATCCGCTCGCCAGCACCCGCCAGTAGTAGTTTGCCTGCCGTTTGTGATGTGGATGAACGCTGGGATCAGATGGCATGCTCATCCACCACAGAAGTTTCGCTGCACCGTGCGCCCCTTTGCCAACCGTGCAGCTGTGGCAGGGCCATAGCCCCAGGGCGCTACCGGGTAATTGCGCATATCCACGTGATAGAAGCGTGGCGACACACCAAAACCGACGTGACATCCACACTCGAGATACAGCGCCACTGCGAATTTCTCGACCGGTGTGGACGTCACCACATCGGCTGCGGAGCCACTGATGTGGAAGCTGCTCTTTGCGGCACCATCGCCGGCCCGACGGATGCGTTCGTTGTAGGCAAACGACCGGTAGGATGACAGCACGCGCATCCGATCATCGGTGGCGTCCTGGATACGGGACAGACACTCGACCAATGCAACATCGATACGGGCATAACGAAACGGTGTGTTGCCAGTGCGCGCAAAATCCCTGACCTTGAAGTAGCGACTCAATGGCTGATCCTCCAGGCCTTTGGTATCAAAAAGAGGTATGCCGGTGTGCTGTGGGTCGAAGTAAGCCTGCCCTGGACCTTCCGGTTGTCCCTTCGTTATGGGCAATGGCAGAACCTGACTTGATGGCGCAACCCTGGCAGGTGGCTCGATTCGGGGAGTCGTTTGCACAGGCGTACTTGCACATCCACAGACGAGCCACAGCAGGGTCAAATAGAGACAAAGTGCCTTCATGCGTTCAGGTGCCGCTCAGCCATGCGGCGTGCTCGCCTTTCCACCATGCGGCGTGCTCGCCCTTCCACCATGCGGCGTGCTCGCCTCTCCATCTGACGGCGTGCTCGCCGCCGGACCTTGCGGTGTACTCACCGCTGGACTCAGCTGCTTGCGCAACTCGAACTTCTGAATCTTGCCGGTACTGGTCTTCGGCAACTCACCAAAGATCACTCGGGTTGGGCACTTGAAGTGCGCAAGCTTGTTACGACAGTGATTCAGTAACTCGGCCTCGGTCGCCGACTTGCCGACAGCCAGTTCGACGAACGCAACGGGTGTCTCACCCCATTTTTCGTGGTATGCAGCAACCACCGCGACGGCGCCGACAGCAGGGTGTTGGTACATCGCTGCCTCGACTTCAATGGAGGAGATGTTCTCACCACCGGAGATGATGATGTCCTTGGAGCGATCCTTGATCTCCACATAGCCATTGGCATGCCAGACGGCCAGATCACCGGAATGGAAATGACCACCGGCAAAAGCCGCTTCGGTAGCAGTGGGATTCTTGAGGTAACCCTTCATCACCACATTGCCACGAAACATGATTTCGCCCATCGTTTCGCCATCGCGGGGGGTTTCCGTCATGGTCAGCGGATCGCGAACGGACATTTCTTCAAGTACTGCATAGTTGACCCCCTGCCGAGCCTTCAGCGACGCCTGTGTGTCTGCAGGTAGTGCATTCCAGTCTTCATTCCACGCACACACGGCGGTAGGTCCATACACTTCCGTGAGCCCATAGACATGCGTGATATCAAAGCCAACCGCCGCTGCGCGCGCGAGAATCGCGGCGGGTGGCGCTGCACCGGCGGTGGTCATGGAGAGCTTTGGCGAGAATTGCAGTCCGCGTGCTTCGGCCTGCGTGGTCAACAGGTTGAGGACAATGGGTGCACCGGAGAGGTGGGTGACCTGCCATTCATCGAGGTGATCGAGGATGAGCGGTGCGTTGACCGAGCGGATGCAGATGTTGGTGCCCGCATAGGCGGCGATGGTCCACGGGAAACACCAGCCATTGCAGTGGAACATCGGCAGGGTCCAGAGATAGACCGGGTGTTTGGGCAACGCCCATTCCAGCCCATTGCCCAGCGCGTTCAGGTAAGCGCCTCGATGGTGATACACAACGCCCTTCGGATTGCCGGTGGTACCCGAGGTGTAGTTGAGGCTTATGGTCTGCCACTCATCGTCTGGCATGATCAACTCGAACGTCGGGTCGCCTGCGGCCACCAGTGCTTCGTAGGCATATGTGCCGATAGGCGCGGCGTTTGGCGCGGTTTCATCGGCGATGTCGATGACAAGCGGCTGGACGGAGGCTAGCGCCAGTGCTGCCTTCGCAACCGGTGACAGTTCTGCGTCGACGATGAAGACGCGGGCTTCACTGTGATCAAGAATGAACGCCACGGCCGGTGCATCCAGACGGGTATTGATCATGTTCAGCACGGCGCCAGCGGCCGGTACCGAAAACGCCATTTCCAGCGCCGCAGGCGTGTTGGGAGCGAACACGGCGACCGTGTCATCTCGCCCGATTCCCAGAGACTTCAGTCGTTCTGCAAAGGCTGCAACTCGTCGGGCCATCTCACCCCAGGTGCGCTTCTGGCCGCCGTAACGGGTGGCGACGCGGTCCGGATACACCGCTGCGGTGCGGCGAAACAGCGAGAGCGGCGTGAGTGGTGTGTGGTTGGCCGGTCGCGGCTTCAGGCCTGTTTCGTAAATACTCATGGAGTCATCCGGCACAAAGAGGCAGCATTATCGCAGACCTGTCTGCTCTGGAGAGCGCTCTTGCATTCCCTTCGTTTCGGTCTCTGTTATGACTTCCGCAATCCGGCGGATTCCGGCGTTTCCATGCCTGAACTCTACCGCGACGCCCTGCAGCAGATTGAGTGGGCGGATCGCGCGGGGTACGACCTGGTCTGGTTCACCGAACACCACTTTGTCGACGACGGTTATCTGCCGAGCTGGATACCCGTTGCGTCAGCAGCGGCGGCAAGAACCAGTCGGGTGCGCTTCTCGACCGACATCTGCCTGTTGCCGTTCAATCATCCCGTACGTCTGGCGGAAGATCTGGCGGTGCTTGATAACCTGTCCGGTGGCCGGGTCGAAGTGGGTGTGGGCATGGGTTATGCGCCGCACGAGTTCCAGGGTTTCGGAATACCCGTCGCGCGTCGTGTATCGCTCATGGAGGAGGGCATCGAGATCCTCAAACTCTGCTTCAGCGGCGAGCGCTTCAGCTATCAAGGCAAGCGTTACCAACTGAAGGATGTGCGAATCACGCCTGGGTATGTGCAACCCGGTGGTCCGCCACTCTGGATTGCGGCCATGTCGGAAGCCGGTGCGCTGCGGGCTGCTCGATATGGAACAAACTTTCTCCCGCAAGGACGCAAGTCCGGCAGTTTCGATCCGTGGGTGAAGGCCGTTCAGGCGGCAGGCCGCACGACTGCGCAACACCGCGTTGGCATCATTCGCGGCATTCTGCCGACGCCCGATGCCGCGCGCGATTGGCCGCCGATTCGGCTTGCCGAACGCTATCGCATGGAGTTGTACACGCGCTTCTTCCAGGAAAGTGGTGAAGGTATCGGCGGCAAAGGTGAGCCAGTGCCACAGACATGGGTTGTTGGCACGGTGGACCAGTGTGTGGATGAACTTGTCAACTTCATCCGTAAGTTCGGAATTACCGATATCGTGACCTGGGGATTGCCACCCGGTATTCCGGTCAGCCAGATGCAGGCTCCGCTTGAGCTGTTGATTGGCGAGGTCATTCCACGGGTGCGGGCCGCCATCGGCCAGAACACCGCCCACAACACCGCCCACAACACCGCCCACAACACAGATAGCTCGGTGGGTCAGGCATGACGAGAGCCGAAGCAGATCGGCCGGTGGAAGAACGCAGACTCATTCGCATTGTCCATACTTGCCTGAAATTCTTCCTCTGGCTGCTGCCAGCGCGCGCTGCACCGAAGCGGCTTGGACCACAGGATGCGCTTACGGTGTTGCTGACCGGCACCTTTCATTCCGCCAACTGGGCCGTTGCCCATCTGCATCCGATCGCCGAATCCCTCACCGGTGGACGGTTGACGATTGTCACCACGTATCCACTGCTGGAACGTCCGGGTCTGGTTGTGGTGCAACCGCCTCAGTGGCTGAGGTCTGCGTCGGGTGATGTGGGCGCGAGGCTGCTGATGTTCACCTGGACCGCTGTCCGCGAACGGCCGGATATCGTTGGCGGATTCCATCTACTGTTCAACGGCATGGTCGCAGCGCTGGTTGGTCGCCTGGTCAACGCTGCAACGATGTACTTCTGTGTTGGCGGAGAAGCAGAGGTGGTTGGCGGTGGTATCCGCTCCGAAAACCGGCTGCTCGGTAAACTGTCAGCCCCTGATGAGACGCTTGAGCAACTGCTGGTGGATGTGGTCAAACGCTTCGACATCATTGTCACCATGGGCACTGGTGCAGCCGATTTTTATCGCAGTAGAGGTGTTCGGGGTTACCTCTATCGCAATGGTGGTGGCATTGATACCCGCAGATTCCAGCCTGGTCGGCCGGCTGACAAGGATATCGACGTATTGTTTGTTGGCCGCCTCGCACCCATCAAACGGGTTGATCGGCTGCTGGACGCGGTGTTTTCGGCCAAGCCCAGTCGCCCGTTGAAAGTGGTCATCGTCGGCGCGGGAGAATGTCTGGAGGAACTTGCGAGTCGTGCGCGCGAACTGGGCATCGAAGATTGTGTAACTTTCGCCGGTCAGCAGGCCGATGTGGGCAGCTTCCTGCGGCGCAGTCGTGTGTTCGTGTTGACCTCGGATTCCGAAGGCGTATCGCTGTCGATGCTGGAAGCCATGATTTCCGGAGTCGTGCCTGTGGTCTCCGACGTGGGAGATCTGGGTGATGTGGTACAGGAAGGCGACAGTGGGTTTCTGGTGGCTGATCTGGCGCCGAAGACCTTTGCGCAGCGTTTCCTCACGCTGCTCAATGACAACGCGCGATTACTAACGATGTCAGAGCGCGCGCAGCAACGGGCGCGGGAATTTTCGCTTGAAGCCAGTGCTGCCAGCTGGAAGGCGTTGTTCAAGACCCTGGCTTAGCCCCAATGGCACTTACTTAGCGGGGTCGGTTTGCAGGCGATGTCGATAAGCGATTGATTTTGAAGGAGGCGGCAGTCCTCGCTTGTTAGTATCCGGTTG
>JAYSTS010000097.1:0-3030 GCA_043719475.1 Gammaproteobacteria bacterium
AAACGCATCAGTTACCGCATTGGGCTACCTGGAGCTTGGCGTCAAGAGTCTGGCCGACTGGCGCGGTTTTGCGCAGACCGTGCTCGGTCTTTCCGCGCAAACGGAAGGCGACGCGGTAAACCTGCGTTACGACCGCGACAGATGGCGAATCCGACTGCTGGAAACCGGCGAGGACGACATCCGCTGCGCAGGTTTCCAGGTGACTTCTGTCGACGCTCTGCAAGTCCTGCGCGCTAGGCTCGAGTCGCAAGGCATTGAGGTCAAGCAGGCATCCCCGGCTGACACTGCTGCCCGCGGAGTGGACCATCTGCTGGTCTGCAATGACCCCTTCGGTCTTCGAGTTGAGCTGTATGTCGGCAACCGTGTTATCGACGTCCCGTTTGTTTCTCCCCGTAACGTGTCCGGCTTTGTTACCGATCGGCTCGGTCTGGGTCACATCGTCATATCCATTGGCGATCAGCAGCAGGCAGAGACCTTCTACATGCAGGGGCTGGGATTCCTGCTCTCAGATCACATCCTGATCGGACCACCTGGCCGCCAGCTCAAATTGACTTTCCTGCACTGCAACCCCCGTCACCACTCGTTGGCGATGGCACCAGTACCCAGCCCAAAGCGTCTCAATCACATCATGTTGCAGGTCGCATCTCTGGACGACGTTGGTTACGGGCTTGACGCAGCAATCAAATCCGGTGTGCACATCTCGTCAACTCTGGGCAAACACACCAATGACCAGATGGTGAGCTGCTACCTGCGCACGCCGTCCGGCTTTGATATCGAGTACGGCTGTGAAGGCGTTGAAATCGATGATGTCAGCTGGCAGCCGACTACGTATCACGCACCCAGCCTGTGGGGCCACAAAGGCGCTTTGAACTGAGGGGTACCGTCGTGTCAAAAACAAGCATCAGCAAAAAAGGCGGGTCGAATCATATCGATATCGATGCCTGCTTCGACCGTGAAACCGGGGTTCTCGATCGGCGCATCTTTGCCGATGAAGATATTTACCGCATGGAACTCGAGAAGATCTTTGGTCGTGCCTGGAATTTCATGTGCCACGAATCCCAGCTGCCGAAGCCTGGCAGCTTCTTCATGAATTACATCGGTGAGGACGAGGTCATCGTAGTGCGTGACCGGGCGCAGAAGATCAACGTGCTGCTCAACAGCTGTCCGCACCGAGGCAATACCGTATGCCGGGCCGAACTGGGCTCAACCAACAGTTTTTTCTGTTCCTATCATGGCTGGAACTTCGATCTCAACGGTTCGTTGATCGGCATGCCTGGCGAGGAGACGTTTTATCGCCAGGGGCTGCAAAAGTCTGAGTGGGGGCTGACACCGGCGGCAAAAGTTGAAAGTTACCGGGGCTTTGTATTCGCGACTCTGGATCCTGCCGCACCGTCATTGGTGGACTATCTTGGCTGGGTGGGTCGACTCGGCATCGATTTCATGGCTTCTCAAGGTGATCTTGAATTTCTCGACGGTGTGCACAAGAACCGCATCAAGTGCAATTGGAAGATTGCCGTCGACAACCTGTACGACTGGTATCACGTCAAGGTGTCTCATGGAACCGCGTTTAAACTCGGCGTTGTCCAGGATGAATTCATGTCTCCCATGGCTCAGATGGTCATGCTGGGCGAGTATGGCCATGGCATCGGTGGCCCCGGCCTTACCGAGGCCGACCAGGTGGACTTCGATGCGCGCATGGCAGGAGCAACCGGACCCAAGCGATGGTTCGATGGACCAGCCCAGGCTCGGCGTGACCCAGCCGTCCGCGCGCAACTTGGGCCGGTCGGCACACGCTCGTTCGGACACCCCAACATCTTTCCGAATCTCTGGGTCTCACTCTCCCCGCAAATCTGTTTACGCATACCCCGCGGACCCCACGAAACCGAACTGTGGTGGTTCAACTTTCTGCCCAAGGGTCTGGCGGACGATGAGCGTCGCAAGCTCGTCTTCTCCCAGAACCACCTCTTCGGTCCGGCAGGTTTCCTTGAGCAGGACGACGGCGAAAACTGGAGCCACTCCACCCGAGGGGCAAAGGGGACAGTTGGCAAGACCCTACCCCTGAACATTTCCATGGGCAAAGGCCTGGACGTGGTCCAGCAGGATCCGTCCGGTCAGTCGCGCATCGAAACGGTGGTCAATGAACATGGCCAGCGCTGGACCTATCAGTCCTGGCAGGACTGGATGCAGGCCGACTCCTGGCCCGATTTGATTGCCCGCCATACCCAGCCACCAACAGGTCGTGTGTAATGGTCGCATCTGGAAACACATCGATCCAGGAACGCATGGTCAACAGATTCGAGGTGGAAGAATTCCTCTTTCATGAAGCTCACCTGCTCGATGACCGGCGGTTTGACGATTGGCTCGCTTTGCTCACCGATGATATCCACTACTGGATGCCCATCCGGCGCACCACCCAGGCACGGGAGGTCACACTCGAATTTACCGCACCGGGCGGCATGGCATTTTTCGATGATGACCTACGCATCCTCACGCTGCGCGTTCAGCGCCTGACGGTGGGCCGAGCCTGGGCAGAAGACCCGCCATCCAGAACACGACGGCTGATCACAAACGTCTGCGTGGTCGATGCCGACAGTCAGTCATTGACGGTCCGCAGCAACTTTCATCTGTATCGTTCACGCCTCAACAGCGAAGAAGACAACTGGTTCGGTCGCCGCGAAGACCTGCTACGTCGATCTGCAAGCGGGCTCAAGCTGGCCCGCCGACATATCTATCTCGATCAGACCATCATCCTCGCTCAGAACATGAGCAGCCTGTTTTGACCGCGCCAAGACTTGGCGGACAGGTCGCCATCGTCACTGGTGGCGCCTCGGGCCTGGGCAAGGCGATCGTCGAACGCTTCGTCCGCGAAGGCGCTCGCGTCGCCGTTCTGGACCGCTCCGAAGACGGATGTGCCGAGTTGACAGCTGCGCTGGGAGTCTGCGCGGCAGAAGGCGGCGGAGCGAGGCGAGTGTCAATTCGAGTCCGATTTTTCGTTCGTTTGAGGCGCTTAAGTTAAGCGCTACGCAACGA
>JAYSTS010000098.1:0-20243 GCA_043719475.1 Gammaproteobacteria bacterium
CCAAAGTAGAAACCTTCTTCGCCATCTTTTGCAGCATCGACGACAAATCCGGCAGCGCGCAGCGCAGCCACGAGTTGTCCGGCGAGGGCGGCCTCGTCTTCAACGATCAGTACACGCATGCTGTCTACTCGTTCTGCCTACTCGTTCTGGGCGCGACCTTTGTGATCAACAAACCAGGTCTGGACCTGACGTTCATCAACCAGAACACGCACCTGATAGCCAACTTCGGAACCACGGCTGGAAGAATTGGCGGAGAGCACCCGCCCACCAGTGCGGTGGCGGATGATGGCGGTAGCTGTTTCCAGACTGACATCGGGATTTGGTTCAACCAGATAATTCTGGGTGGCAGCTTTTTTGTATTCACTCGCCCACCCGGTTGAGAGGGCGGAGAGACCAACCGTGCCAGCAACCAACATCATCAACAGCGAAATGACGCGCAGCCGATCGACCCCTGGGCTCACTTTCGCCGCCCTGTTGTGCTTACTGGCCTTCTGATGGCCTTGGCTCTGCATGTTCATGCCGTTGCCCTCGTCTGCACCCAATCTGAGACCGAACTCCGCATCCACCGGATTGTAACCACATTCTGCCTGCAATCGCAGCGACGTCGCCACACCGGTAGCGATCACATGCATAGCCTGGGAGCCGAGGCGACCACTAGTCTGACGCAGGGGGGTGGCCCCGGTCACTGATTACTCTGCCGGCGCAACATCCACCCGCACACGCAACGTCTCACCCGGATGGTTTCTTGTCTGGGTGCGATAAACCTGCCCGCCCCAGGCATACTCAACGTCATATCCGGCGAGCTCTTCCTGCTCCCGCACTTCGTTGACGCTCTGGCAGACGCGTTCGGTGCTATAGCGTGTAGCACCTGCCTGATTGGCGCGCGTGCGGCGGCCAATGTCATTGCCGATACTGCCACCCAGGACCGCGCCGACGGCTGTGCCGATGCGCTTGTTACCTTTGTGGTGGCCCACCGCATTGCCGAGCGCACCACCGATCACAGCACCAAGAATCGTGGGCGTCGCCGAGCCTCGTCGCTCCGGCTCGTAGTACGCCACTTCTTCGTCATGACACTGCTCGGTGGGCACGCTATAACTGACGGTGCGATAGACCGGGTCTGCGCGTAAAACCTGCGCCTCGTCGTATGAAGTGGCACACGCGACACTGGACAACAAGACGCCAGAGCCGAGTACCACCACACCGAGTGTCCTGCGGGTGAGGTTGATACCGCTCTCGAAAATCTCTTGCAAAGAGTGTTTGGACTTGGCGCTGTGCATGATGACCTCTGCTTTAACTCTTTTTAACTCTCTCTAACTCTCTCTAACTCTCTTCAACTCTCTTCAACTCTCTTCAACTCTGCGCTCACCGCATGGTCTTCCACGACGGTAGTTTCCATGTTAGAGGCAAGGGCTGAACATCAGATGAATAACCGGAGACAGTGTAGGAACCAATCAATGGAACCAGGTCTAACTCGGAGAACTCCGAACCACGAGCGCACGCAGGGAAGCCCTATGAACAGCACTTTCGCCCAGAAGATCATCGGTTGGTACGACCGGGCACTCCATGCTGCGCTCCATCTGGATGGACTGGTTTCCCTCGGTTTGCGCCTGATTCTGGCGCCCGTGCTGATCGGTGCGGGCTGGGAGAAACTGCACGGTGAGAACTGGTTCACCTTTCAACTCGACTCCTTTCCGTTTCCCTTCAACATCCTGCCTCCGGGTCTTTCCTGGTTCCTCGCCTCGTGGACCGAGTTCGTTGGCGGCATCTGTCTGCTGCTAGGTTTGGGCACGCGCATCTGGGCCATCATGCTTGCCGTGACCATGTTCGTTGCCGCCTGGTCCGTCCATCTGCCCAATGGCTGGGCCACCATCACACCATCCATGCCGCCGGAAATGTGCATGCCGGCCACCCGGGCACATGCCGATTCCACTGTGTTCGAGCGTTACATCGGTTGTTACAACGTCAACGAGCGGACGATCGACGCCGCCATGCGGCTGGAAGAGATCAAGACCATCGTCAAAGAAAACGGCGACTGGAAACATCTGAACGGCGCCGGCAGCATCGTCAAGCTCAACAACGGCATCGAGTTCGCGGCAATGTATTTCATGATGTTGTTGTCGCTTGCGATCATCGGCGGGGGACGATTGCTGAGCCTCGACTATTTTGCCAACCTGCTGCTGAGGAAAAAAACAGCCACAATCTTGAACTGACGACGCAAATCAACTGCGGGCAGTCGCCATGCCCGCTATCATCGCCGCGCTATTTGACAAGGTGAGCTTCATGCCTAGAGCCGTCACGATCATCGCACTGTTGCTGATCGCCAGTTGTGCAACCAAAGTTGCCGGTCCACTCCCTGTCGAGATCATCAAAAGTCCGAACGACGATCGTGACTACCGATACCTGGAGCTACCGAATCAACTCAAGGTAGTCCTCGTATCCGACGCGAGCAGCGACAAGTCGGCGGCGGCACTGACCGTGTTTCGTGGCAGTCTGCACGATCCCAAGGAGCACCCTGGCCTCGCGCACTTCCTTGAGCACATGCTCTTCATCGGTACCGCCAAGTACCCGGATGTCGACGGTTATCAGCATTTCCTCACCGCGAATGGCGGCACATCGAATGCTTATACCGCCACCGACCACACCAACTACTTTTTTGACGTCGCCCCACCTCAATTCCCCGAGGCACTGGATCGATTCGCCGATTTTTTCATCAGCCCCTTGTTCACCGCCGAGTACGTCGATCGCGAGAAAAACGCCGTCAACTCCGAATATCAGCTGCAGATCAAGGACGATAGCTGGCGTGGTATGACCGCCGGCAAACTCATGATGAATCAAGCCCATCCGCTGGCTGGATTCAATATTGGCAGCCTGGAAACGCTCGGTGGTGATGTTCGATCGGCATTGCTCACATTTTTCGCCGGCAAGTATTCCGCGGACCAGATGGCACTCGTCGTGCTGGCGCCTGATTCGCTGGACACACTGCAAACGCTGGTGACGGAGCGGTTCAGCGTCATTCCGAATCACAACCTGGGGCGAGAAGACACACCCGCCCAGGTTTTCGCCAAGGGCAACCTGCCAGTTCGGCTGGACGTCAAACCAATCCAGGAACTGCGTAGTGTGACCTACTCGTTTCCAGTCCCTGCGCTTCGCCCGCATTACCGCGCCAAACCTGAGTTTTATATCGCCAATCTTTTAGGGCACGAGGGTAAAGGGAGCTTGTATGCAACCTTGAAGTCTCTCGGCTGGGCGACTGGCTTGTCCTCGACTTCAGGCGACATGGACACGGACGAATCCAATTTCGACGTCGGTGTTTCGCTCACCGAAGAAGGTGCAAAACACATCGACGAAATCACTGCCTATCTGTTCGCCTACATCGAGCTCATGCGCACGGAAGAGCCGCTGGAGTGGCGCCAGAAGGAACTCGTGCTGCTGGGGGATCTTGGCTTTCGTTTTCTGGAAAAAGGCGGTGCATTGCGGACCGTGTATTCCCTGGCACCTGCCCTGATGAACTATCCAGCCGAAGAAATTCTTCGCCACCGTTATCGCTACGACGAATTCAAACCAGAGCTGATTCGCGATTTCATGGATCGACTGCGCCCGGAAAACGTGGCAGTACAGGTCACTCTGCCGGACGTTGTGACCACTGCCCGCGAACGCTGGTTTGGTGTGGACTATGCATTGACACGCGGCCCAATCAGGATGGCGACCTTGCCACCCGAAGCGTTGGCCGGTTTGTCACTGCCTGAAGCCAATCCGTTTCTCCCGGAAGATCTGGATCTGGTCCGTGCAGAACCGACCGCCCGCCAATTCATGAATGATGGTGCGGTCGACTACTGGCTGCATTCCGATGGAGAGTTTGGTGTACCCAAGGCAAACCTGCGCTTCAACCTGAATGTCAAAGGTGGCCTCGTGACCGCCGAGGATCAGGCGGCCGCCCGCCTCTTTGCGGATCTGGTTGCCGATGCCACAAACCAATGGGCTTACGCCTCCTTGCTGGCAGGGATGAATGCCCAGATCGGGACGCGCCCGTTTGGCTTTCGCTTTGACATCACCGGCTACAACGACAAACAACGGGTACTGGTTGATCGTGTGCTTGAGACATTTGCCACCATGCCCATCGATGCCGAACGGTTTGCCATCATCAAACGCGATCTGATCCGGTCGCTGGACAACAGCGACAAGGAACGGCCTTATCTGCAGACCATGGCAGCGGTAGGTGCGGCCGTACACGGTACACAGTGGCCTGAAGTCGAGATCTCGCGCGCTGTCACCGCCATCACGCCGGCGCGTCTGGACGAATGGCGGAAAGCGCATCTGGCTACTGTCGGTTTTTTTGGCCTTGCGCACGGTAATGTCACCGAAGCCGACGCGCGCGACGTGCTGGACGCGTTAAGAAAATATTTCAAGCTCAGTGCGATCAATACGGAGTTGCCGGGACCGGTACAGATTCATCAGCCACAATCCATCGAAATGCCGATCGAGCATGGTGATTCTTCCCTGGTAGCCTTCCTGCAGGAACCCGATCGAACCCTGCGCTCGAAAGCCCTTAGCCAGCTGTCGGCGCAGCTGATACAGCAGGGATTTTTCACCAGTCTGCGCACAGAACAACAACTGGGTTACGTGGTGGGAATGGGCGCGAGGGCAATTGATCGGCAACCGGGCATCCTGCTCACCGTGCAATCGCCGGTCGCATCGCCAGATCAGATCCTGAAGGCCATGCAGGACTACCTGGCATCCCAACCTGCGCAGCTTGCCGCTCTGTCCGACGAACAGTTCAACGCCCAGCGACAGGGACTACTCGTCAAACTTCTGGAAGATGACAAAAATCTGGCGGAAAGAACCGAGCGTTACTGGAACGATCTTGATGACGACATCACCACCTTTGATGGTAATCGCCAGCTGGCGGCGGCTGTTGAGGCGCTCACGCGGGAAGATGTGCGCGCCTATGTCACTGATCTGCCGCGTCGTTTGAAGGAACAAAGTTTTATCGCTTTTTCTCGCGGCGCATTCGCACCACTGGCAAAACACGGCGAGCGATCACCTACAGTTACCGAGTTCAAACGGCGTCAAGCACAAAGCGGTACGGCGGCAGCGAACGCTTCAGCATTGCGCCATAACGCTGGGTAACAAAACGACGATCGAGCAGGGTAATGCGGCCGTGATCCTTTTCATGCCGAATCAGACGGCCGCAAGCCTGTACCAGGCGTAGTGCAGCATCAGGAACACTGATATCCATGAAGGGATTTCGACCCTGGTGTTCCGCCCACTCGGCCATCGCCTGATCGATGGGATCATCAGGCACCGCAAACGGCAATTTGCAGATGATCACGTGCCGACAGTAGTCGTCCGGCAAGTCGAGCCCTTCCGCGAAGCTTGCCAATCCAAACAGATAACTGATCTCACCACCATCAACTCGCAGTCGATGGGCATCGAGCAACGCCTGCTTCGCTGCAGCGCCCTGCACGAGCAGCAGGTCGGTGACCTTGCGGGGCAGTAACTCAAGCACTTTGCGCATCTGTCGCCAGGACGCAAAAAGAACCAGCGCACTGCACTCCTGGGCGAGCAGCCCCGGCATGAGACCAGCAATCTCTATCGTGTGTGCATCGGCTTGTCTCGGATCGGTCGTCATCATCGGGACGCGAAATTCCACCAGGTTCGGATAATCAAACGGGCTCGGAATGCACAGCGTCGCTGCATCAGCACCAAGACCAGATCGTTCAAGGAATCGATCCCAACGACCGGCTGCCGTCAACGTCGCGCTGGCGCAGACCGCGCCGTGGCAGCGCCCCCACAGGACATCCCGCAGGAGTTCGCCAGGCTCGATCGGTGCACTGATGATTTCATAGTCATCACTACTCTGATTGACCCAGCGGGCATGCATGACCGGCACACCCTCTTCGTCGATCACTGCGGGGGCTTGCGCAAAATCCGTGAGCACGCCAATGATCGCTTCGGCCCGAGCCAGCAATTGCCCGAGTACCGGCAACCAGTCATCCGTCTCGTGCTTGTTTGGCCAGTCAACGTCCCCGGCTGCGACTTCGTCCAGCTTGTCTTCCATCCGCGACAATACCGACTCGACCTGACGCATGGACGGCAGGATGTCTGCACAGACGCGGGCGAGATCTACCGGCACGCAGCCCAGCGGAAATCGATGGGTTGCAAGCGACTCATCGCGCGCCGTGAACTGAAGTTGCGACACCTCGGACAACAGCGCACTGAAGCACTCCGCCGCAGCCGCAGTTTCCGCAGCCAGCGTCGTCGAAAGCGTTACCAGAAACGGTGGCCTCTCAAAACGCTGGGTCATCGTGCCAGTGGCACTGTTGACCTGATCGAACCAGGAAATGGCACCTTTCAATCGTGTGCGGGCGGAGAAGTGAGACTGCGTCTTGTCAGGCAGGTGATGAGCTTCGTCGAAGACGTAGATGCAGTTTTCAGGCTCCGGCAGGACGACACCTCCGCCAAGGCTCAGGTCGGCAAGCACCAGATCGTGATTGGCGACGATGACATCAACCCCTTCCAGTTCCTGGCGCGCCTTGTAGAACGGGCACTGGCTGAAATAGGCACAGCGTCGATTGGTGCATCCGCGGTGATCGGTTGTCACCTGTTGCCAGGCCTCGTCATCGATCCCCGCTTTCCAGGAGTCCAGTTCACCATTCCAGCTACCATCGCTGAACGATTCGAGCATCGACAGGTACTGCGGAGTGGGGTCGGTGGAAGGCGGCTCGAAGAGATGGCCGGCCTGACGATCAGCCGGTCGCACCGCATCATCCAGGCGCTTCACACAGACGTAGCGACGGCGCCCTTTGGCCAGCGCAAAGCCAAACCGCATTCCGGAATGCAGCTGCAGATCAGGCAGGTCACGAAACACCACCTGCTCCTGCAAAGCGACGGTGGCGGTGGCGATGACCACGGTTTTGTCGAGCATCCTCGCAACGGGTATCGAGGCCATGCAGTACGCCGCCGTCTTGCCGGTGCCAGTACCTGCCTCAATGGCCACCAGCCGTACCTCTGGATCACACAGGCCGCGCGTGATATGGGCAACCATCTCCCGTTGACCACGACGGGCCTTGAAGTCACGCGCTGACAGCCAATTTTTATAGGCGTCCTGGATTTCCTGCTTCAGGGTTTCGGTCAACTCGAACATGGCGGCAGGATAACTCGAATCATCGGTCCTGCATGCAGGCATCTGCCAGAAGCAGTGGCAGCTTTTGCGCGCCTGCCTTCATTGGCGCGCCTGCTTTCAGGTAGACAGATCGACTCCGCACCGAGTGCCAACGTCTCAAACACATTCCAGCAGAACTTCGACGCGCCCATCGCGCAAAGCGCCTCGGTCCAGCCGTACATACTCCATGGCATCAACCACTTCCATCTGGGTATGTGGATAGTCCGGCAGTGGACGACGCACGGCTTTGCGTATCAGCGTATCGGCTCTCTCAATGGAATAGCGCCAGGGCGAGAGCTGACTTCGCCCATGCATGGCGGCGAACAGATGCATGCGGGAACCCACATGCAAAAAGCCCTGCAATCGACGGGCGAAGACCGTTAACAGCGGGGGCGACAGGTAATTCGGATAGTCCCAGAGCAGGCAGTAGTCGATGACCCCATCACCGATGAAGGCAAGACGCTCATCAAAGATTCGCGCGGCGTCCGACAGGGCAATCTTGTTGGGCACACACAGATCATCGAGCACGTCAGCGCAATACACCTTGCAGCGATAACCGGACAACAACTGCATGGTCGCGGGCTGAGCACCGGCAAGATCGAGCACCGTAAAACAGCGCTGCGGATCCAGATGCTGGAACCAGCGACTGAACAGTGATCCGGACTCACGGGTGCCCTGCAATGGCAGCGATTCCTGGAGAACAGGAGCAGCCTCAGGCAACGTCGTGGCGTAGGCTGGCCGCTGAGAAGGATTCATCGATTGACCAGCCTCGTCTCAGGAAGCGGCAGCCCTGTTTACCGCCGCCTCAATGGTGGCCCCGTTGCGACGGCCTTTTTCGGTGCTTTTGTCAGCAAAGTCCATATCGATCATGCCCTTGAAGCGTGCCCCGTCTTCAACCAGCACCCGCGGCGCCGTGATATTGCCACGCACTCGTCCGGAACTTGCGATCACGACGCGCTCGATCCCGACCACGTCACCGACGACCTCGCCTTCGATACGAACCAGCTTGGCGGTGAGATTTGCATGTGCCGTGCCGCTCACACCGATCGTCAGATCGTGTTTTTCAAGTTTGATGGTGCCTTCGACGTGTCCTTCCACGAGCAGGTTCTCGCCGCCGACGATATCGCCTGAAACCTGGATGGTGGTACCAATGACGGCAGGTTTACCGGTGTGATTGGATGGCGTCTGCGTTATTGGCTCGGCGCGGACCGTCGTCTCGGGCGCTTTCAGGCTGACGGAAGCAACAGTGACGGTCGTTTCTTGCGGATTTTTTTTCTTGTCAAACATGGCCACGATGAAAGTCCTCGAGGGTGTGTGGGTGCGGCAGTGTACCCCGCTGAAACCGGATAAATCACCCGCTCGCCGAGGAAAATCCCCGATGTTATGCCAGTGGACGATTTTTTCGGCTCTCCCCCGAGACTCGAATCCGCTCCGGATGAGCTCTCGATCAGCGCTCGATCAGCTTAAGAAAGCCGGCCTCATCCAGAATCGGCAAACGAAGTTCATGCGCCTTGTCCAGCTTGGAGCCGGCTCCCGGCCCTGCAATCACACCATAAGTCTTTGCCGACACCGATCCTGCGACCTTGGCGCCCAGCGCCTGCAGTCGTCCCTTGGCCTCGTCTCGGGACATGCTTTCAAGCGTACCGGTCAACACCCACGTCTGCCCCGCAAGGGGCAGCATATCGACCGCCTCACGGACCGGAACAAGGTCATTCCAGGTGATGCCTTTGGCCCTCAAGGCGGTTACTGCCAAACGATTTTCTTCTGCCGCGAAAAACGTTGTCAGGCGTGAGGCGACAATTGGCCCAACGTCCGGAACGGATTCCAATGCCTGCGAATCGGCCTGCATGAGTGCATCGAGCGATCCGAAGTGACGCGCCAGGGCGAGCGCGGTCGCCTCGCCGACATCACGAATACCAAGCGCATAAATGAACCGCTGTAACGTCGTGGTCCTGCCCTTGTCGATGGCCGTCAACAGGTTGCTGCCTGACTTTTCGGCCATGCGGGGCAGGCTCACCAGATTCTCAAGCGTGAGACCAAAAAAATCAGCTGCCTCGCGCACCAGCCCTGCGTCCACCAGCGCGTCGATGATCTTGTCACCCAATCCATCGATGTTCATGGCGCGACGGGATGCAAAGTGCAACAGGCCTTCCTTGAGCTGCGCAGCGCAGACGTTTGTACCACCTGAACACCGCGCCACGGCTTCTTCTGCACTACGCTCCACGGCACTCCCACACACCGGGCAATGGGTCGGCAGTTCGACTGGCCTTGTTTCCAGAGGACGAGACGCAGTGATCACGGCTAAGACTTGCGGAATGACATCGCCTGCGCGCCGGATCAGTACGGTGTCGCCGATGCGAAGATCAAGCCGCTCGACCTGATCCATGTTGTGCAACGTGGCATTCTCGACGGTGACACCACCGACAAATACGGGCGCGAGTCGTGCCACCGGCGTGATCGAGCCTGTTCGACCCACCTGAAAATCAACATCCAGCAGCGTCGTCGTAGCCTCTTGCGCAGCAAATTTCCAGGCCATTGCCCAACGGGGCGTGCGACTCAGCGCACCGAGACTCGCCTGCAGGGCCAGCGAATCGACCTTGATGACCGCGCCATCGATGTCATAACCCAGCTGGTCGCGCCGTGCTTCGAGGCGCTGCAGATAGTCCATGCACTCCGCCAGATCCTGCACTTTTTCGATCAGCGGATTCACACGCAACCGCCAACCGCGGAAAGTCTCGAGCACCTGCATATGGGATTCTGGTCGCCAGGCGTCGATGACCTGGCCCTCCCCCCTGCCTTCCTGCCTGCCCTCGTCCCTGCCCTCGATCCAACCCAGGCTGTAACAAAACATGGACAGCGGTCGTGCAGCGGTGAGACTTGGATCCAGCTGACGCAATGAACCGGCGGCGCCATTACGTGGGTTGACGAGTGGTTTGTCTCCGCGGGAGATTGCACGCGCATTGAACGCACTGAAATCCGCATGGGACATGTAGACCTCGCCACGAACTTCAAATCTCTCAGGCAGATCTGACCCGGCCAGTTGTAGCGGCACACTCTTGATGGTCCGTACGTTGGCAGTCACGTCCTCGCCGGTCTCCCCATCACCACGGGTCGCGGCCTGTACCAGTTGTCCACGCTCGTAAATCAGCGCCACTGCAACGCCATCTATTTTTGGCTCACAGACAAATTCCAGCGCGACCGTTTCACCGATCAGCTTGCGGGTTCGCGCCATCCAGTCGGCGATACCTTCTTCACTGGTACTTTTGTCCAGCGACAGCATGGCTTCGCGATGGCGAATCTCGGGAAAGCCACCGCTGACAGGCGCACCCACACGTTGGGTCGGGGACTCTGGAGCGATCCGGTCGGGGTGCTCGGATTCGATGCGGGAAAGTTCGTCAAACAGTGCGTCGTACTCGGCGTCCGCAACCTGCGGTGTGTCGAGTACGTGATAGGCGTAATTGTATTGGTCGATCAGGCGCCGAAGTTCGAGCACTCGTTTGTCCACCGAATCGGGGGAAGACATCGCTGGCCCTGCGAGTCGTTCAAGCGGGCCGCGACAGACGACGCCGGGAATACTCCGCAATCCGCTCACGATAATGATCAAACGTCTGCAAACCAATCACCGATCGGTGCTCGTCCTTCAGTTCACCATCCAGAGAGGAAGCAAGGCCCGAAGCAACCCGCCGCATGTCATCAAATATTCGCAGCGGATGATCGAGCCCCTGGAGCTGCATGAAGAATGCAACTCCTGGAGTCTGCAATTCATCAAGCCTTGAGTAGTCGAAGGTGCCTGGGTTAACCGCATTGGCGACGCTGTACAGGTTGACGCGTGATACCGGATCTACGCGATGGAAAATATTCATTTCGCCATACTTGATGCCATGCGCCCGCAATGCCTTATACAACGCTTGCCCCGAAAAGGTCCGACCCGGGCGCGCCAACAGGAAAATGCTGATGACTGCACCTTCGTCGATCTCTTCACTCGATGACCCGGTTTCTTGTGCCGGCGTGGTCACTCTTTCCCTTAGCGTACTTTCTTTCTGAGCATTGGCTTTCTGAGCATTGGCTTTCTGAGCACTGTCCTTCAGCGCACTTTCTTTCTGAGTACTGTCCTTCGACATACGGCGCTGGACCGCTTGCGCATTCGCAGGCACCGTCACGTTCTGAACACGCGGTCGCAGTGCCGGTGCCTCTGCTTTGGTGGTTACCTGCGGCTCAGTGGCTTGTGGATCGACACGCAATGGCGCCCCGTTGGCCGCATGGGTGCCGTTAGTCCGTGCATAACTGGACCGTGCATAACCACCTGTTGTCGATGATGTTGCTGGCCCACCGTTTTTCGATTCGGGTCGAGCCTCTTGCCGCAGCTCTTGCCGTAACTCCTGCCGCGTCTCCTGTTGGGCCTGAGTCGGCTGACGACGATTCTCCGTGAACAGCGCATCGCTACTGCCGAAGAGCTCATCATCGATATCCTGACGGGATTGGGGTCGACTCACTTGAGCGTGACTTCCATAACGACGAGTGGGAGCTAACCCTGACTGCTCCAGCGGCAATTCCCGCGTCGCAACACCAGCGCGTGCTGACATCGGCCGGGCTGTCATGCCTGATCGCGTGACACCGCCGGTTGCGTTGAGCAGCATGGGCGGCGCCGACGCACCATTGCCGTTGGAGCTACCAAGCCCCCCATCCGACTGCGGCAACACTCGCGCGCCACCATTGGGTAACTCGTGTCGAAATCTGGCCTCCTCATCAAAACCCTCGGGAATGAGATCCCGAGCGATTTCCATGGGCAGGTTTTCTCTTCTCGCGCGCCATGCGATGTAGATGCCATGCAGGATGACAGCCACGATCATGACGCCGCCAGCAATGAGGATCAGCGATTTGATGTCCATCGTATTCAGCGGCTCCTTTGGTCGTCAGCACGACCTGGACACGTTCAACTTTTCCGCAACCATCTGCTCGTTAAACGGCAGCCAGGGCTACGGCTTCACCGACGTCGACGCTGACAAGCCGGGACACCCCCGGCTCATGCATTGTCACGCCCATGAGATGATCGGCTGCTTCCATCGTCAGTTTGTTATGGGTGATGACGATGAACTGCACTTCCGATGACATCTCCTTGATCAACTCCGCATAGCGGGCGACATTCGAGTCATCGAGTGGTGCATCCACTTCATCCAGCAAGCACACAGGGCTTGGGTTGAGGTGGAAGATGGCAAAAATCAGCGAAATCGCAGTCATTGCCTTTTCACCACCCGACAGCAAATGCACGCTCGTGTTGCGTTTGCCCGGAGGTCTCGCCATAAGCGTGACCCCGGTGTCGAGCAAGTCCTCCCCCGTTAGCTCCAGGTAGGCGTGTCCTCCGCCAAACACCTTTGGAAACAGTTCCCCCAACCGCTTGTTTACTGTTTCAAAGGTTTCTTTGAATCTGGCTCGTGTTTCACGGTCGATCTTACGCATAGCTTCGCGCAATGTCGCCAGTGCCTGCTCCAGATCTTCATTTTGTGTATCAAGATAGGCTTTCCGTTCGGATTCCGTTCGGAATTCGTCGATAGCCGCAAGGTTGATAGCACCAAGCCGCTCGATACGGCGTTGAACCTGCTCGAGCGTTTCCTGCCAGGCGATCTCCGTCGCCTCTGCTGGCATCTTTTGCCGTACATCCTCAACAGCTCGACCAGTGGTCGCTATTCGCTCCAGAATGTTCCGTTCGTTCACCGACAAGCCTTCGCGCGAGATCCTTGCCGTCTCCAGCGTCTCCCGCAGACCAGCCGTGCGCTCTTCCGCTGCATGCCTTGCCGACTCCAGCGTCCTGACGACGCCATCGAGCTCTTCCAGTTGGGTGCGAATGGTTTTCAGCTGAGCCTCGACACCAGAGCGCACCTGCAACTTTTCTTCCAGCAGGCGTTGCAACTCGGGAATGGGATCAAGGGATTGTTCGATACCGGTATGCAAGGACGCGGTCTGACTCGCCAGATCCTGAATCTGCTGCCGAAGCCGGTCGCGTGTGGTGCCCGCTGCAACCTGACGGGACCTCAGCGCTGCCAGTTCGGTGTTCATGGCATGGAACGCATCGCGTGTGGCGCGCGCCTGCTGTCGCGCCGCATCAACCTGATGCTCGGCAGTCTGTCGTTCTTCGAGCACGGATTCCCGCTCGATGCTCAGTTCAGTGCGGCGTGATTCGGTGATCACCAATGCTTCTCTGGTTGTCGACAATCGCACACCCTCTTCCTGCTCCTGGGTGACAATCTCCTCCAGTTCACGCGTAATGCGTTCGCGGCGACGAGCCACTTCCTGCTGCTGGACCCGACGCACCCCATGTTCGGTGCGTCGATCAGACAGTTCGCGCTGTTCGAAATAACTCTGTCGCTGCAACTGTTCCTGCTCCGCCTCAAGGCCGGCTATGCGCTCCCGCGCCATGCCCAATAGCGACTGCATTTCGGCGAGCGCTGTTTCCGCTTCTTCGACTCGAACCATGAGCGTCTCAATCTCCTGCCCACGACCGATGATGCCGCTTTGTGCACCAGCCTCGGGAGCGACGGTCATCCAGTCCGGACCGATCCAGATGCCATCGCGAGTGATGATGGTGTCACCATTACGCAGGACATGACGCACCTGCATGGCCACTTCCAGTGACTCGGCTGCATGCACACCGGCCAGCAAGGAACCCAGGTTGCCACCATAACCACGCAACAGACTGGCCAGGCTCGGCAGTTCGCTGCTGATGGGAGAGTCAACTGGATCGCCTTGGCCGTGTCGTGCTTCGACCAACGCCAGATCGCTGGCAGTCTCTGCAGCTAGCGCTGCGGAATAGTCGTCGAGACTCTCGACGACAACACCATGCAGGAACACACCCAGAACGGTCTCTACCGCACGTTCCCAGCCTGCCACCACAGCCAGGTTTTCACCGATTCGGGCGCGGCTTGAAAGGCCCTGTGCCACCAGCCAGGCTTCGTGTTCTGACTTGTCACGACCGAGTGCAACGGCCTGCACTGCTTCCAGGCTTGCGAGTTGGCGACGCAGTGCCTGGACTTCAGCGCGTATGGATTCGAGATGGCGCTCCTGCGCCCGTGCTTCATCGCGGGCTGCCGCCAGATCACGACGATGTTGCTCGATCGTGTCTTCCAGGTTGTGATAGTCCGCTTCAAATACGGTTATGGCGGCTTCCATTTCATCAAGCTGCCCATCAGCAACTTCGACAGTCGCTGCCTGGTCAGCGATCAGCAACTCACGGCGACGACGCTGCCGCTCAAGCATCTGCTGGTTGTGTTCGATGCGCGATCGATGCGATTCGACCAACCGAACATTGTCGTTGTACCGATGGTTGCTCTCGTCCCATCGCCTTTGTGCATCGCGGCGCCGCTGTTCTACAGCATCCAGGGCAGCCTGCGCTTCCTGGTCAGAGGCACGATTGGCCTCCACCAGCGGAACCTGCAGTTCGGCCTGCTCCGTCAATCGCGCGAGGTCCAGCTCGTCATCCGCCAATTGCTGCTGCATTTCTGCGGCGCGCCGGGTCACCCCTTCGAGATCAAGCTCCAGTTGCCGCGCTCGACGTGTGCTGAAATCGATGGTTTCTTCCGCCCGCGAGACCTCGGCCCCCAGTTGGTAGAAAACGCCCTGCACACGATTGAACGCTTGTGACCGATCGGTGTGTTCAGCGCGCAGCGTTTCGATTTCTGTCTCGACTCGACGGTGATCCGTATTGGCCGCTTCGAGTTCAACCCGACTGGCCTGGATACGGTTATCGAGCTGCGCGAGCTGGGCCGCCAGAGCATCGTGCCGCAAGGTAAAAAGTTCGGCGACGGTGCGAGTTTCGTCGTCCTTGAGTTCCCGATAGCGCTCTGCCGCTTTGGCCTGGCGCTGGAGTCGATCCAGCTGTTTGCCGAGCTCTTCGCGAATGTCGGTCAGTCGCGCCAGGTTTTCGGTGGTGTGCTTGAGCCGGTTTTCCGTCTCCCGGCGACGCTCTTTGTACTTGGAGATGCCAGCGGCTTCTTCAAGAAAACCACGTAAGTCGTCCGGTTTGGCTTCGACCAGCTGACTGATCATGCCTTGTTCGATGATTGAATAACTGCGTGGCCCGAACCCCGTGCCGAGGAACACATCCTGGATATCGCGACGCCGGCACTTGCTTCCGTTCAGGAAATAGGTCGACTGACTGTCACGTGTCACTTCACGACGAATCGCCAATTCAGCGTACGCGGCATACTGCCCACCAACCCGGCCATCGCTGTTGTCGAAGAGCAGCTCGACACTTGCGGAAGCTGTGGGCTTGCGGGTAGAGGAGCCATTGAAAATCACATCGGTGATGTTCTCGCCACGCAGCTGCTTGGCTGAACTTTCACCCATCACCCAGCGAACTGCATCGATGACGTTCGATTTCCCACAACCGTTCGGACCAACGATGGAGCTCAGCTTGCCCGGAAAGTTGACCGTGGTGGAATCGACGAAGGACTTGAATCCTGCAAGTTTTATCTGCTTCAAGCGCATGAAGCTATTCGATTACCGGGGTGGAAGAAGCGCGGTAGTCTAAAGTAAAGCGTCTTGTTTGAGCACCCATCATCTCAAGAAAAAATCAGGTTTTTTCAGGTTTGTTTCCTGGGGCTGAGGTTGCCGTAGGCGGCGACAGAAACGCTTCGAGCTGGGCGAGCTGCTGCATCCCGGCGATCTGGACCGGATCGCTGCGCCACTCCCAGTCGCCAGGCGCAGCAGCAGGTTGACCGGAGAGACTCAGCCGCACCACGACCTCAACTTGCTGCGCTGCCGACAGCAGATTGGCCGGGTTCATGGAGGCCAGATCATCCAGTCGAACCTGGAACGGCAGCATGGTTACCGGACGTCTTTCAACCGCAAACGGTGTGCCGCCACCCACAGGCCGTGCAATCACGAATACCGTCGCCTGCGCAGGCGCACCGGCCGCAGACTGCACCGATACCTCGATCGCCGGTAGTTCCGCTGGAACATGCACACGGATCTGCTCCATGAACGCCAGTAGCGTTGCCCGGCTGTCATCGTCACGGACCACACCCAGCGCCCGGTTCAAAAGTTGCAGCGAGGCCTTGAAGTCTCCCTCGCGGGCATGATGCACAGACAACAGCTGCAGCACCGGTACGTTGCCAGGATCACGTTCCAGAATTCGCTCGGCAATTTTCACGCTCTGCGCGTCGACTTCACCATTGGCCGCGAGGTAACGGGCCTGCAACCAGTAGGATTCGATTGCCACATCATCTCCCACTAATTCGTGGGCGCTGGCAAACGCTTCCGCCGCACGCGCATATCGCTGTTGTTTGAGCAACACGTGACCATAAAGGTATCTGCTTTCTGCATCCTCGGGACGTGCATCAACTCGGGCCTCCAGGACATCCAGCCACTTCTCAAGCGCCGGATCTTCATCGGCAAGAGTCAACACCGAGCGGGCACCGACCAAGGCATCTGCGGTCGGATCTCCAACCTGCAGATAAATGAACCCGGCCAGCAGTGGCAGGAACACGGCCAGCACATAGGATGGCCAGCGCACCCTGCCGATCACCTCGGCCGGCGACTGGTCACCAGGTGCAACGTTACCGAGCAGCGCAACGTCATCCAGCAGAGCGGCATCGAGTTCATGACGCAGTTCAGACGCAGTGCCTTCGTCGGCCCCACCGAGTTCGATTTCCTTACCCAGTTCCAGCTGCCGCTGACGGTACAACTCAGTCAGAATTCGTTGTCTATCCTGCAGCGAAAGTTGCCGTCTGGGCGGCAGCAGGAACAACAAGGCAGCCAACACCGCAATGACGAGACAGGCAATCAGCAGAGTACTTTCACTCATCGCAGGTCCCGCGCCGCGATGGCGGTAAGGCGCGAGCGTTCTTCGGCAGTCAGCTCAAGAGCAGATTGTTTGGTAGTGAAGCCCCATATTCGCCAGATACCAATAAACAGTGCCAGCAGCGGCAGCAACCACAGCGCAGCAGTGCCCGCGTTGAATGGCGGATCGTACAAGACAAAGTCTCCATAACGAGCCACCAGGAACTCACGGATCTGCTTATCGGTCTGCTGCTCTTCCACCAGCAGGCGATAAACCGTTGCGCGCAGATCTTGCGCAATGGGCGCATCACTACCGGCCAGATTCGTGTTCTGACACTTCGGGCACCGCAGCTCATCAATAAGACCGTAGTAACGCGCTTCCACCACCGGGTCGTTGAACTCATGGACCTCAACCGTCGAGGCTGCGTGCGCAAGCACACCGCTCGATAACAGGATCACGCACAGAATAAATTGGCTCACGATCCGTCGCCCTCCATCTGTATTTCCTTCATCTGCTGGAGTCTGGGGGCGAGTTCCTCTGCCCATACGCGTTCATTCACATCACCGACGCGCTTGTAAACGATGTCACCAGCAGCATTGAGCAGGAAACTCTCCGGCGCACCGTAAACACCCAGCTCAACCCCTAGGCGACCATCACGATCCTGTAAATTGAAGCTGTACGGGTCGCCGTAAAGATCAAGCCAGCGCTGGGCTGCAGCGGGATCGTCCTTGTACACGATCCCGACGATTTCCAGACCTTCACGCTGTTTGAGCGTTTCCAGAAACGCATGCTCCGCTTTGCAGGTGGGGCACCAGGTTGCCCAGACGTTAACGAGCAGCGGCCGTCCGATCAGTACCGATTGATCAACCAGCACATCTTCGCGCTCGAGCCTAAGCGCGCTGAAGTGCGGGAACGGTTTACCGATCAACGGTGATGGCAGCACATCGCGATCACCCAGTCGAAACCCAACAAAACCGACCACGATGATGGCGACGAAGATCGCCAGCGGGACAAAAAAGCTCATCCGGTTCATGTCGCGCCCGCCATACCCGCAGTGACCGAAAAACGCACACGAACCCGCCGATAACGTCGATCCAGGATGGCGAGCCCACCACCCAGCGCCATGATCACCGCACCGAACCAGATCCAGCGGACAAACGGTTTGATGTGAATGCGCACCGCCCAACCACCATCTTCTATGGGCTCACCCAGCGAGAGGTAGATATCCCGGAGGAACCCCGCATCAATCGCCGCCTCGGTCATCAGATTGCCACCAGCCGTATAACGCCGTTTTTCAGGTTGAAGCGCGATATCCCGACCGTTCTCCCGCACCACGAAGTGCCCAACCTGGGCGACGTAGTTGGGACCTTGAGCTTCTTCGACACTCACAAAACGGATGGTTCGTCCGTACTGTTCCACTTCAGACCCTGGACGCATGGCAACGTCTTTTTCAGAGGACAACTCAACCGTGAGCGCGACCCCCGTCACTGACATCGCAAATCCGAGATGTGCGACAAACATGCCAACGTAACCGAGGGTGGGTCGGTGCCCTTGACGCAGTTTTCGGGCAAGGTCGAGCACATGGCTTGCAGTGATTCCGGTAGCCAGCACAACCGCAATTACGGCAGCGATCCTCGGGCCATCGAATCGATCCAGCAAGGTGATCGACGCGGCCACACCAACTACACCAGCGATGATGAGCGGCCAACGCAACCGCGCGCGCAGGCGGTCAGCCTCCGTACGTTTCCAGTTGAGCAGCGGTGCCATCACCAGAAGCGCTGACAGCAGCAGCATCAACGGGACAAAAAACAGGTTGAAGTACGGTTTGCCTACTGACAGCTTGTCACCGGTTACGCCTTCGTACCCCAGTGGCAGAAGGGTGCCCAATAACACCACAGCCAGTGAAACAACGAAGATGATGTTGTTCTGCAGAATGAACGATTCACGGCTGAACCAGGTGAAGGCACTGCGCGATTTCAGTTGCCAGGCGCGCACGCCGTACAAGGTGAATGAACCACCCACCACGAGGAGCAGGAAAGTCAGGATGAAGACACCTCGCTCGGGATCCACGGCAAAAGCATGCACTGAAGTCAGCACACCTGACCGGACAATGAAGGCGCCAAGCAGCGAGAGTGAAAAGGCAAGAATTGCCAGCAGCAGGGTCCAGCTCTTGAACACACCGCGCTTCTCAGTCGCCGCGAGCGAATGGACCAGCGCCGTACCCGCAAGCCAGGGCAAGAACGAGGCGTTTTCCACTGGATCCCAGAACCACCAGCCACCCCAGCCCAGTTCGTAGTAGGCCCACCAGCTACCCAGCGCAATGCCTGCCGTCAGGAATGCCCAGGCCATATTGGTCCAGGGGCGCGACCAGCGTGCCCAGGCAGTATCCAGACGGCCGGAAATCAATGCCGCAATGGCAAATGCAAAAGCGACCGAAAACCCCACGTAACCGATGTACAGCATGGGTGGGTGGATGATCAGGCCAAAGTCCTGCAACAGCGGATTGAGATCTGCACCATCAGTTGGCACAAAGGGCACGTTGCGCTCGAATGGATTGCTGGTGAATATCAGGAAAGCCAGAAATCCGATATTCATCAGTGCCATGACACCGATGACGTTGTGACGAAACTGCGCCGGCAAGTGTGCCGATCGCAGACTCACCGCCAGCATCCAGCCCGCCATGATCAACACCCAGAGCAGGAACGATCCTTCATGCCCGCCCCATGTTGCACTCAGTTTGTAGGCCGCAGGCAACAGCGAGTTGGAGTGCTCCGCAACATAGCGGACGCTGAAATTGTCTTCGGCAAACGCCAGCATCAATAAACCAAAAGCCAGGGCGCTGAAAACAAACTGGCCAACAACCAGCACGGGCAGTACGTGTGCGGAACCTGCCAGCAGCCGACTGCGCGACCCCAGACCAAGCAGTGCCATGGCCAGCGCCAGAACGAATGCCAGGATGATCGCAAAGTGACCGAGTTCAACGCTCATTCTAGTAATAGCCCCCGTGTGCCAATGGCGTAGTTAACCTTGATTCGACCATAATTGGTAAAGCTGCAGGGCGGTCTCCTGGTGGGAGCGGTCTCCTGATCGCGATTGTTGGGGTCATCGAAGATCGCGATCGCAAGATCCCTCCCACAGACATTGGGTATCGCGACTTTGTGGTCTCCTGGTGGGAGCGGTCTCCTGACCGCGATGGTTGGAATCATCAAAGATCGCGATCAGGAGATCGCTCCCACAAGAGATCTCCCACAACTTTTTCAGATCGGGAGATCTCCCACAAAATCACGGAACCTACTCTCCCACAGA
>JAYSTS010000099.1:0-55060 GCA_043719475.1 Gammaproteobacteria bacterium
TCTGGATTGCAGCAGTCTGGATCGGTGGTTACCGCATACGCATGGCGAACCTGTTCTACACAACATCTGGATTACGCTGGGTCGGAATACGACTGTTCAGCGAAAGGTGGGATTCAAGTCGGTTGCCTTCGACCAGGACACGGGTCAATTTATCGTCAATGGTGTGACTGTATTCTGTCGAGGAGCTTGTTGGGTAGCACTCCAGGCTGCGGAAGTCGAAACCAAGTTCGACATGGAGGAGCGCTTGCTCCAGGTACGAGATGCCGGATTCAATATGCTCCGCGTAGTCGGCACCTCCTGCTATGAGGGCGACCTGTTCTATGACTTGTGCGATCGGCTGGGCATACTGGTCTGGCAGGACTTGCCATTCGCTAATATGGCCTATCCTGATTCCGAAGGATTTACCAACAGCGTGTATCGCGAGCTCGCATGGCAGTCGAGTCGACTCGCGTGGCACGCCTGCCTGACGGTGATTTGCGGCAACAGTGACTCGGAACAACAGGCGACACTGCTTGGTTTGCACGAGGTAAAACGAACACAGCAGCTCTTTACGACTACCATGCAGGGGTGGAGCGCCGAGCTGTTTCCCAGTCAGACCTACATTCCCTCAGCACCAGGTTTTGGGCCACTGCCCACCCATCTGTCCGCAGGGGTCAGTAGCTTTTTCGGGGTAGGTGCGTATCGCCGATCGGTCAATGATAGAAGCGTTGAGCAGGTTCGATTCGCCAGCGAGTGTCTTGGGTTCGCAAATCTGCCCGACTTCGCATCCATGAATGATCTGTTTGGATCGTCACTGCCTTCGCCGACCGGCGAAAACTGGAAGTCAGGGACCCCGAGAGACAACGGAGTTGGCTGGGACTTCGACGACATCCGTGATCACTACACAAGTCAACTGTTCGCGGTGAATACGCTTGAGCTTCGAATGCACGATTTGCCGCGGTATTTCGAGTTGTCCCGGCTCGCCAGTGGTGTCGCCATGGCAGCAGTGTTTTCTCGGTGGCGAGCCACACGGTCACAGTGCCAGGGTGCCTTGATCTGGATGATGCACGACATCAAGCCCGGTGCCGGTTGGGGACTCGTAGATGCGCTCGGGCGTCCGAAGCCCGCGTATCACCTGGTCCGAAGTGTGCTTCACCCCGTACAGGTTCTTGTTACCGACGAAAATTTCGATGGTCACAACATTCACCTGATCAATGAACAAAACATTGAAGTGTTCGGAGTACTGACGATTGTTTTGGTGTTGTTGGATGGCCGAGCAGGCGGGAAAGTAGTCCGAAACGTCGTACTACCGCCTCGGTCCGTACAGGTCCACGCGGTTGATGGTATTTTTGATCGCTTTCAAGACACCACATGGTCATATCGATTCGGTCCGCCTGCATTCAGAGCGGTTGCCGCTGATCTGCTATTGTCCAACGGAACCTCTATCCAACACGTTGCAACGGTAGGATCTGCTGGCATCGAGATGGGGGGCGATATCCTGTTGACCGCTTGTTTGGTCAATCACGCAGGCTCGGACCGTCTTCAACTGGATTCCGACAGATTTCTTGAGTGGGCACGTATCGAATCAGAGGGACTTGAATGCATCGATAACTACGTTCACGTCATCCCTGGTATTTCTCGTCAAATAGAAGTCCGTGTGGACCGCAGTCAAGTTGGGGTTCCCAGTCTTCGCGTCAAGGCTGCGAACAGCCGCCGTGAACTTCGTGTCTCTGAGCTCGGCAGAAAATGACCCAGCAGTCTTTCTGGATTGGCAAGGAAGGCGGGGCGACGTTTGCGCATCTGCATATTCCACAGGGCCAAACTGAACAGAGATCAACGGGGGTCATCATTGTTCCGTCATTGGGACATGAGTACAGCCATGGTTACCGCGCCCTAAGGGCCCTTGCATGTGCGGCGGCGGCAGCCGGTTTTTCCGTGATTCGGCCTGATTTGCGAGGCACAGGCAATTCGACTGAAACATCCAGAGTCGGGGTCCATGCCTGGCTTGAAGACATCGATCGGGCCCGTCAGTATTTATTCCAGACGCTTAGGTTGACAGGCGTCGTGTTGGTTGGTGTTCGAGCTTCCGCCTTCCTTTTATTTGAGAGCTGCAAAGCGGAGGAGGGCATCATTATGTGGAATCCCTGTTCCTCTGGCCGCTCATTCATACGGGAACTGAAGGTTCTCGGGAAAATCGATGCGTCCGCGGCAGGACAGTCCGTTCTCGAGAGTGGTGGACTGGTCTTCGATGACACGCTCCAACAGTCCATCGAAGGGTTAAAGATTTCAGACACTCTGTCATGCATCGGACATGCTTTGCTGGTGGAAAGGGCGGATCGACAAGCGGATGCAACGCTAGCCAATTTGCTCAGCCAACGTGCCGCTTCACTGCAAAAAGCGACTACCGATGAATTTGTTTCAGCGTTTCGTGAACCACATAATACCCATATCCCTCTGAAGTTCATCGAATGTGCGATCCAATGGCTGTCCTCGAAATACCCGAGTGTCGAAGGTTCAAGCTCGTTGGCCGAGAGGAGTTCCGCGCCGTCAACCGTGCTGCCCAACGCATCTCCAACCGTCACTGAGAGCGTACTGCGGATCAACACGCTCTTCGCGATCCTGACTCACACGGCTGATTCGAAAAGCATTGTCCTGATGAGTAACGGTGGCTCAGCTCATCACGTGGGCGCCAACCGACTGTATGTCACTCTGGCCAGGACACTCTCCGAACAGGGTATCGACTGCCTTCGCTACGACCTTGCCAATCTTGGTGACAGCGTAGACTTGCAGGCGCAATTCGAATCAGGCGGCATCGATCCGACGCCAGAAGCTAACACGCCGTATCCGGAAGCTGCTGGTCGAGACATTCAGATCATCCTTTCCTGGGCGCAACAACAAGGTTATTCACGTATTCTGATGGCGGGTCTCTGCGCCGGTGCATATGCTGCATTTGATCTGGCGAGACAGCCCGGCTTTTCATTCCCGCTTGAACTCATCCTCATCAATCCCCTGACCTTTCGGTGGCAGGAAGGCATGTCACTGGAAATTCCGGTGGAATACAGCAATCTGCAACAATCAAAGGCGTATCAATCGGCCGCGAGAGATTGGCAGCGCTGGAAGAGACTATTCACTGGTGACATCAACTACCGGCTTTTGATCAAGCACTTTTTTACCTCCATCACTCGTCGATTCGTTATTCGTTCGAGCGAATTAGCAGAAATTTTGGGATTGCGTGAGCCGCCGAGGCTTGCACAAGATCTACGCCGAATTGCAGCTTCGGGTTCTGATCTGCGCTTTTATTTCGCCGAGCGCGATCCAGGTTTGGAGATCCTGCGAACGGCCGGAGAGCGTTGTCTGTCAGTATTGACCAAAAACAGGGGGCTGCGGATTCGAACGATCAAAGGCGCCGATCACACCTTCAGACGGGTTCGCGAACGTGATGAACTGATCAGAGCGATCATCGAAGATATTGGGGATAAGCGTGCCTTCACCACATAAACCCTGGCTTGTGCAGCACTATTTCGATCGAGCGCTTGCCAATGATGGTGGCAAAATCGCAGTGACGTGTGGATCGGACGAACTAACGTATCTGCAGGTTGATCGTGCGGCGTCGGTGATCGCGAGTCGTTTGCGCTCTGCAGGCATGCATCGAGCGGATTGTGTTGCCGTGTTCATGCCCAAGAGTGTTGATGCAATCTGTTCGTTTCTTGGTGTTTTGCGTTGCAGTGGAGCCTACGTACCCATTGATACCGAGTCACCCGCCGCACGGGTTTCTGGTATCGTCGCGGCGTGCGGATCTGGTTTGATGCTGGTGAATCGGGCGGGTCGGGCCAAATTGTCGTCCTCCGAATATGAGCCCATGCTCCCCGGATTGACACTCATCGACGTTGACGATGCTCACCTGGTTGAAGTGATGATCACGCCAATTCGGTACGAAGCCATTTCCGTTGATATTGCCTATGTACTGTTCACGTCAGGATCCACGGGGAATCCGAAGGGCGTCATGATCTCGCACCAGGCCGTGATCGACTACATCGACTGGTGTGTACACCAATATCAGATCACTGCCACGGATCAGATTTCCAATCACGCACCGCTGTACTTCGACAACTCGACATTTGATCTCTATACCGCATTTGCAGCAGGCGCGACGCTGCATCTGGTACCGCCCGAATTGAATTCGGTGGTTCCCCGTTTGGCAAGCTGGCTCAGGGATCGAGCCATTTCCGTGTTTTTCTGCGTCCCTTCTGTGTTGACACTTTTGTTGAAATCTCGACGACTTCGGGCTGGCATGTTTCCCGACCTTCGTGAATTGGTGTTTGCCGGAGAGGTGGTTCAACCCGATGTGCTGACCGCATGGATGAATCTTTTTCCGGAAGTGCGCTTCACCAATATGTATGGACCAACAGAGATCACAGTCGACTGCACTTATCATGTCGTAACAACGCCGCCTGGGGATGAACCGGTTCCCATTGGCAAGGCAAGACCGAATATGGAAGTGTTCATCGCGCTGCAAAACGGTGAACTCACACAAGCCCCTGGAGCCTCCGGTGAGCTTTGGGTGCGAGGATTATCCGTAGGCTACGGCTATCTTGGAGATCCAGATAAAACGGCCCAGGCCTTCGTGCAGCATCCTTCGTCCCGCTTTCCTGACAGGCTCTATCGCACGGGGGATCTGGTGCGGATGCGCGAGGACGGTGCGTTACTGTTTCAGGGACGTGCTGACCAACAAATCAAGTATCTCGGTCATCGTATAGAGCTTGGAGAAATCGAAGCGCAGCTGCGGGCACTCGCCGAGGTTGACGAAGCCGTTGTGGTTTTCCAGAGCGGCGAGAGTTCGGCACAGGAAGGTATCGGTGCTCTGGTCAGCACCAGATCCGGCATGCACTCCACTGACGTGCTGGCTCTTCTCAAGCAGCGGGTTCCCGGATACATGCTGCCGAGAAAATTGAAATGTACGACCGATCCGTTTCCCCGAACGCCTAACGGTAAATACGATCGCAAGCAAATCCTTGCGCTGCTGTTCGCGGATTCAAGCCGCTGAACTCCGACCAGCTGGTTTAGCTGCGCGTTCCGGCCTGGGCAGCAATGCCCCCAATCTTGAGCGCTGCTTTTGAATAAACGTACTCAAACGGCGGGGCAGGGTGGTTGAGTTCAGGCTGCCATCAAAGCCCAACGCATCAACATCCAACTGCAGACCCATGCAGCCGTTGATGCGGTCAGCGGCAGCGACCGGAGCCTGGGAATATTCGTCGTAGTGCACCACGATATGAGGAATGGCCAATCGCTCGATGGTTTTCATCGCGGCCGTCAGATGATGATTGATTCTCTGGTAGACATCGGCACGTTCATTCTCATTGTATTCGCGCCATTCCAGGCGGAGAAAGCTGTTCCACGTTTCCTCCGGTCTTCGGCGCAGTACCAGGACACGGGTGGTGTCTGGGTTGAGAAGCGGCCACCAATAGCCGAGCGTGTAACAGAGGCGGGGGTCTTTCCACAACCAGGGTGAATGTTGTTCATAGGTACCGACGAACTGAGCGTCGGTGTGTGTGCGCTCAAGCGTGTGTAGCTGATCAGCCTGTAGATCTGTGATTGCCTGGAACAACCAGGAGTTGTGAGCCGTGTAGCCAACTCGTCTGAACAAGTGAACGTTACGCTCAACCAGTCCGGCTGCTTCAAAGTAGCCCTCAGGATTATGTTCGTCGCCTGGACGCAGTTCTTCGTTGGTATCAGCGGCAAGAAAATATCCTTGCCTGGCGAAAATGGCGGCGGTCATGCTGGTCCCGGAACGAGGCATGCCGATGACGATGGTGTTCTTCATTCCGCTTCCGGTCGGCAGGGTCATAAACAACTTCCTTTTGACAATCCACTCAACGGCGGCAATGAGCAGAGCATTGCCATTGATGAGACGCGGTCGCCGGCATGCCGATCCAACAGGTTTTACACTGCCAAGCCAAACACGTCACATGAGAGAGTCTGACCAGCTTCCTGCACCATGACCGTGCCAGTGATCACATCCCTTTATTCGAGCGTGCTGGTGTTGTTACTGGCATGGGCTCAGTGGCGAGCATGGAATTTCGCGAGGGATTTGCGCGTTCCCCTGGTATACCGCCCGGAATTTGCCGGGGACTCATCGACCGCGTTGCTGCTGTTGTTGCTTGCTGAGCTGCTCGGTGCGCCGACAATCTGGCTCCACGGATGTGCCGTACTGTTTGTCGTGGCGAGGGTTATTCACATCCGTGCGCTGGTTCGTCAGTTGGGTAAATGGTCGGAACAATCGATGCCCGCGTTGGGGGTATCCTGGGTGGTCATCCTGTTGCTCGCATTGACGAACGCCTGGTTGGCGTTGGTGTCATTGACCGGCAGCGGGAAGAACTTCACCAGTTTCTGAAGTGCTTCCAGCTTTCGGTCTGGATGGCTGCCTGCAGAATGCCGAGCAGATCCCGCAAGCGTAACGGTGTTGATGATGCAGACGTTGTGATGGTGCGTGGGATGTCGGCCGATTTATCGCCGGCCAGCACAATGACCACGGGAGCACCTGAGAAGCGGAGGCTAAGTCGCGCAGCTTCTGATTTGAGTTCAAGTTCAATGGGATCGGTTTCGTGCATGGACGGATTGTCGATGCTGCAGAGAGTGAATGCCGCGCATCGGATCACAGTGACAGGTGCCGGTCTATTTGGATCGTTCTATTTGGCGCATAATATATATTATGTTAAATTACGTCAAAATAAAGTATCTTCGACGTAAGCTTGGGAACTTGCTCACGGCACTTTGAGTTATCTCTGACGTCATCAAACGCCGTGTGGCGCGCGTCAGGGTTTACCCGGAGAATGATCGACTGCCCCGATCTCGTGATTGACGTTGTTTCGGGACATTCCTACTGGATTGAACAGGTTTCCTGATGCCGCATATTCGCGTGCTGCGCCATTACATCCACACGCCGTTTCTGTACATGGCTGGCGCCGAGGTTTTTCTACTGACGCTCTGTGGATATCTGGGTTTTGTCAGCCGTTATCAGTTTCTGCCGGATCTATGGAATTGGCTCCCGACGTCGGTATTTTTCGGATTCACGATTGTCGGTGCCATGGCCGCCATGGGAGTTTACGAGTCTCGTATACGCGAAGGGCTAACCGGCATGACCCTGCGTACAGCGGTGGCTATTTTTCTCCTTGGCACCGTTCTTATTCTGCTGGCTTACCTCTTTCTGCCTCAGCTGGCGATGCCTCGTGGCGTGCTCGTCCTGTCTGTAATCGAAGGTTTCGCAGCGCTGGTTATTTTTCGTTGGTTCGTGTTTCTGTTCCTGTCTGAAGACGCGCTGAAAAGCCGGATCATCGTACTGGGCGCAGGCCGACGCGCCCTGAAGATCGCCACCAGAATGAGGCGAAGGGCTGACCGTCGAGCCTTCGTTTTGCTCGGCTTCATAGATCTGGATCCGGCGAAGAATGTTGTCCGCGATCACGATGTGCCGGTTATTACACCTCCCTCCTCCCTTCTGGAATTTTGCCGCGAACAGAAGGTTGATGAAATCGTGGTTGCCGTAGATGGTTACGAAGAGGACCGCAGTGTCCCTGTTGATGACCTCGTTGACTGTCGTCTGTCGGGCATTGAGGTGTGCGATGTCCAGGAATTTTTCGAGCGAGAAGCCTGCAAACTCGACGTGGATATTCTCCGGCCGACCTGGCTTGCGTTCTCCGATGGATTTGTCACGAATCGACTGCGCAGCATCAACAAGCGCGTTTTTGACATCGTCACGGCCTCGGTCATGGTGGTGCTGACCATGCCGATCATGTTGCTCACTGCGATGTGCATATTTCTCGAAAGTCGCGGGCAACACAGTGTCCTGTATCGACAGGAGAGAGTCGGTCGCGGCGCCATCGGTTTTCGTGTCTACAAGTTCCGCAGCATGCGCCCAGATGTAACCGACAACGACAGCGAATTCGCGCTGCATAACGACCCTCGAGTGACGAGAGTGGGCCGCTTCATACGCAAGTCGAGGATTGATGAGCTGCCTCAACTGTTTAATGTGCTGCGTGGAGAAATGAGCTTCGTCGGCCCTCGTCCAGAGCAGCCTGTTCATGTGGCACGGTTTGCCAGAGAGATTCCTTACTATGAGCAGCGACATCGCATTAAACCAGGCATCACGGGGTGGGCGCAGCTTTGTTATCCCTACGGCACCACCGTTTCTGACGCCAAGGAAAAGCTGCAATACGATTTGTACTACCTGAAAAATCAGAGCCTGTTTCTGGATCTGATCATCATGTTGCAAACCGTAGAAGTGGTATTGGTAGGTGAAGGCGCACGTTGATCATGCATGATCCGGATAACACCAACTTGGATAACACTGAGGCTGAAGAGACAGTTGATCACTCTCAAGCTGTCGGAGCGCTGGGAGGGAGGACCCGTGCGGAGCTGTTGTGGCGATTGATGGTCTTTCAACTCAAGTTGCTGATGGATGGAATTCGTGATGTTGCACTGGTACCCATCTCGTTGATTGCCGGTGTAATTGGAGTTGTTCGCGGTGGTCCCGATGCAGATCGCCCGTTGGAATCGCTCCTCCAATTTGGGCGGCGTACCGAAGTGTGGATCAATCTGTTCGGATACCAACAAGGGGACACAGCTGACAAGTTGTTCGAACCCTTGCAAAAAAAGGTGTTTGCCGAACTGCACAGCAATCCACAGCTAAAACAAGTCGGAACCCACATCGGCAGTCAGCTAGACAAGGTTGTGCGCCAGGCACGCAAGCCGGACGAACGGCCGACTGACGATTAGGTTAAGACCAGCACCCATAGTCCAAGGAGAATTTCTCCTGGTCACACGCGGTTTACTGTCACCTTTACATGTCCCTTCCTCTATCTACGCTGTGACCTGCCTCTGCAAACAAGAGTCGACCGATGCAAAAATGGGACTCAATATTCATCCGTTCCAGTCGATAACTTCACTGTGGCGTCTACGCTTGATGGTCACGGATGTTACGGAAGCACAGGAGAGGTCTCTCTTCCTCTGCCGGAAAGTCGAGGAACAAACATGGAAAGTACTACAGCACAGTGGCGGGTAAGGTGTGCCTGCTTGGTGGCCTTGCTGATGTTTGGCGTTGCCTGCGGAAGTGCGATGGACTCGGTTTCCGATACAAATCTCAAGGAGCAAGCCAGCGAATGTGCAAAAAGGGGAGAAATGAACCCCGGCATGGCGATTCAATGCGGAAACGTGGAAAAAGAATGCAAACGACGCCAGGAACTCGGCCGTTTCATTTGTTGAAACTGATCCTGCTGCTGTGTGCTGCTCTGTTACCGCTTCACGCAGCGGTCGTCGTCGAGGCTGAGGACGCTCAGATTCTCGATGGCGCATTCGGGATAGAGTTCGGTAATTCGCCAGATACTCCCCTGGTCGGAGCTACGCTCGATGGCTCTCCGATCCCGATTGCGTTGTACAACACAGTCTCCGATGTCGATAAAAAAGTGTCGCCCCTTCCCTCGGATATGCGCATTTCATCCATCGGTTGGCGTCACTTTGAACCCTCTCTACTGTCGCCAAAGCTGCGTTCGAGCGGGATGCGATTTTATCTGCTCGAAACTACTAAAGGTGAGGTCGCGATGATCGCAGCGCTGTTGCCTGGGCCATGTGATGAGCTGACAGCCTTTCTCGCCCGCTCCATCGCTCATAAATATCATCTCGACGGCCAAAACGTTGTGTCCCCTGGAAACGGACTACAGTCATACGGATCTATCAGGATATGGAGCATCGGCAGCCATCAGATCACTCTGAGCTGTGGAAACTCCGGATACCTGCTTTACTCAGATCCCGAGCGAGTCCGACAGTGGAGTGAGCATCTGATAGTTCGAAACGATGCCGCGATTGAGCGCGTCAGGCTAGAACTGTTGGCCCAGGCGAATCGACTCCTGCCTGGAAATGACAACAGCCTGTTGGGCGCATTCGGTCTCTTGTTTCAGGTCCCGGTACCGAATCATCAGTCATTGCCTATAGCACAGAAGATCGTTTATGAGGGGCTTCGACTTTCTCCACCTTATGACAAGGCTACATACGAACTGGAACTTGCAGAAGGAGGCTATCCAGTTCGGCTGGTCGGTGAATTCAAGGAAATCGATTTTGATCTTGTGACCCGAGCCTTCACCAATCGATTCGGAACGCCATTCAAGGCAATGCGGGATCATGTTCAATACAACATCAATGGCGACTACTTGTCGCTGCAACGCAGTCAGGAAAAAACTCGAATCGCCGTCGTACATACAGAAAGTGTCAGAGCAGGAAATGCGCAGATCAATGAGCCTGCTCCGCATGCAACAGAACAGCCGCAGATTGCCCAGACGGTCGAACACTTGCACTCAACGCGATCAGACGAACCGAATTGACACTATCGGTTCTCTCAATCCGGTTCGCGCAAGCCGGTTCTCTCAAGCCGGTTCTCTCAAGCGAAGGCCTGAAGCACAGGTATCACACCTTCGCCAGCTTCAGGATTCAACCCCTGGTTGCAACGACCGTAGACTGACCCCAATCGATCCAGCACAAATCTGAGAAATAGCTCGCGTACGACCAGGATAGACGAAGGTTCGAATTCGATGCGCCGGCACGACGAAACAAAATGTCGTGATATTTGCATCGGGCCTATGGGCAGCGTCTCCAGTGCATGAGCGACGCCGGTAATTCCCGCAGCTCTTCGACTCAAACCACCGAGTAGGCCACTGAAGTGCGCGATGCACTTGCGTGACATGGAGTCTGCTAGAGATTCGAGTTCAGGCTCGAGTTCTAGGCGAACTTGGTCGTCTAGTGAAAACCACTGACCGACAGCGTCCTTCAAGCTTGACGTGAACGTCGACATCAATAACGGTCGTCGGTAACGTAGTTCGCGCATCAGTTCGAAGCAGTACCGTTGATACTCATGATCTGTATTGCGGTACGCGAGTTCGAACAAGCCGTCCTCGAGATTTGAATAGAATCCTTCCATCAATCCAGTCACTTCCACTGTGACCAGGTCATGCATCGTCAATATGGGACGATGCGGATCAACGGAGCGATCCATTCCAGCCCCTCTGGTATGTCCCGATTCGCAGGCAGTGTAAGAAGCCGTGCCAAACGTATCTGTGACCGGGGTCACGACGAACAGCCCACTGCCCGGAATCCTGTTAGCGACTTGTAAGCTCTAACTCATCACTTGGGACTGTGAGTTACAGAACGGGAGTCGCAGCCACGAAGCGAATCTGTGCATTCACATAACCCGTTCGGTCTTCACTGCGAATGCTTACCCAGCGCGCCCGCACACCGTTGTTTTGTTCAAGCTGGGTTATCCACTGGTAGGCCTTGTCGAAGGGTTGCCCTTCCAGGATCACATTCAATACACCACCCTCCTCCGGCTGCAGACGGCTAAGCGTTAGTTGCTGCGCGTTGGCAGCACGGGTAATCACGGGTATGAGCGATGATTCCTCCGACCCCGCGCCTTGCTGAGTCATCCGTCTGGCCACCGCCTCGTTCGTACGCACGTAGTCCAGGGTCGACTGCGCCACCGCCAGACGTGACACCGCATCGCGGTGCCAATCCGACACCGGTTTCCATAACACCAACCATGCCAGGGCAAGCCCAATGACCATGGCGAGAATGGCTATCGACCGTCGGTCTGTGTCGCTTCGATCAAAATACGCGCGGCCAAGCGAACTGTTAGCAAGACCATGCCAGCGATTCACGAGGCACTCCGCAAACTGAAGTAAGCCCGGATCTGCTGGTCTTCCTGGGTTGCATTGAGCAACTGAGACGCAATGCCAAGCTTGCTCAGCGCGACTTTCACGCCTTCAGCATCCTCATGACTGTCGACAAGAATTTCTGCTTTGAGCTCTGCACCTTCCTGGTCAAATTCCAGAGATCGTAGCTGCGCTACGCCAACCAGAGCGGACGCAAGACTGGCGGTAAGGTGAGCAAAACCGGCCCCCCCTGTTTCCGTGTGTTGTCCCAATTTTTCAGCCAGCGAACGACGTATGTTTCGGACGTTGGGCTCGTCGGGATAAATCGAGGAATACAGTCCCCGAGCTTCGGTATCCAACGCATCGCCCTGCCAGCCTGCCCAAAAACTCTCGCCGATCAGCAGCACCCAGGAGATCGCGATCCAGAGGGATGCGACCAGCGCGACCGGGCGCCATAGATTGGTCCGATTGTTCGCGGTGTGTACCGGCGCATAACTGCCCTGCAGCAAGTTGATGTTTTCGTCTTTTCGCCAGTGGCTGACCAGATATTCAATGCTGCTGACGCTGGATTCGACGGTAACGATCTCGGTGTCAGGTAACTGGGCAGCTTCGAGCGGTTCGAGTTGACCCCCGATGATATGGACCGTTGACGGTGCAATCATCTGCAAAGCCATCAAGAGATTGCCTCTGTCGATCATTGCCGCTTCATCTGGTGAACGAATGAGCGCTATCGGTCCGTCCATCAAGACGTGTGTAGTCTTGTCATCAAACGGCAGCAATTCCGTATCGACCAACAAATAACCGGGTTCAATACCCAATGTACGAAGGCACTTCAGCCAACCGTTCAAAAGTGAACGGTCAACAAGCTGGCATCGAACGGGACGCCCCGGACGTATTTGATCGCTGGCAATGTGGAGGCTCTCGATATCGGCCGAGGCAAACTCCTCAACCGCAAACGGTAACGCCCGGCGCATTTGGGCTGCACTCTTGCCCGGTACAGTCACAGTCAGTTCGAGAACCTGGTCGTGGGGTACCAGGAGCAGTACATTTCGTGCGTCCTTGACCCACGTCTGGCTGGGGTCCAGCAGATCAGCAAGCCCACGATAGTCGGTGACGCCTCTGCCGCGCAACGTGCCATCTTCGCCTTGCATCAGCCACTCGGAGGCGAGTGACCAGCCTGATTCTTCTTCACGCGCCGCTGAGAGCAGACGTAAGCAAAGCAATGCCATCTTCAGTTCCGTTTCACGTGGTAATCATTCCAATGCCCATTGCAGCAGTTCATGCGCCCTGTCCTCCTGTTGTTCGCGCCGCGACATCTTCGTCGACTGTGATCTGGATTCTGGAGCGAAAATCCCTGCCAAAATCTCGAGACAGGATCGAAACCTTGCCAGTCGTTGGGTCGCGGCGTCCGACAGAGGACATTATGGTCACGGTTTCATCGATCTGCACCTCCGTGTCAATCCGAAAGTACTCACTGACCACGGTTAGATAGGTCGCAAACGGTGCGAATTCGGGGTTGGTCTGCAAAAAATCCGCAACAGTCCTGAAGTTTCTGTCACCAATGGCAAATGCTCGGTAGCGTGGCAAGTCCGGTTGAGCAATGAGGGATGCCAGCACATCGCCATCCACCGTGTTGATATTCAGGCTCAGTGACGCGACCGGCAAGACGCAGGTGTAACGGGACAGCACACGGGTTGGATCGTCATCCTGCCCGTGCAGCAAACGCAATTCGGAGACGTCGCCCATGGCTGTATTTGGCGTCCTGTAAGCAGGATCAGCGAGTAGATATTCGCTGTCTTCAGCCCCAAAGCCGGTAGCGACATCATCGGCATCGATCCAGTCACTGATGCGGTCAGCGATTCCTGGCCCAAAGCCGAGACCCGTGACCAGATTGTTCATAAAGCCCTTGATCGGAGCGGGAGTTTCACTACCCAGCGCGTTGAGATTGAAGCAGCCGTTGAGATCTCGGATCTGTACTTCGATCTGCCCGTTTTCGTCGAGTGCCAACGGCGGAAGTGCCCTCGCCCATATTTCCTGAAGATGGTCGCTGTCCTTGCCGGATTGTGTGAAATCTTCGTACAACACCTGGCGCGCCATGTCTTCCCCGCCAAGCGCGTAGCTTAGTCCGAGGTCGGACGCGAACGCGTTGTGACTTTGGGCGATGAGGAGTGAGTGGTTGACACTAAGCCGTACCGCAATGGCGGCGAGAAACGCGAAGAACAAAAGCACCGTGATGAGTGCGACTCCGCGCACTCTGGAAGGGGAAAACGTTCCAGGAGCCGGTCGGACTTGAGCGATCGTCGTGAGCCGAGTGGGAGCGCGAGGGCTGAATCGTTCAACCACTCGGTACCTCCCAGATTCTCTCAAGTGCCCCGAATGGAGGTGCTTCGAGTTTCATGATGACTGCCACCAACGCGTTTCCATTTGCAGGACCGCCAGCACTCACTTGAGGCCAGAATGAATGCTCATTCCCCGCCTGATCCACGACAGTGATTTCCAGCTTCTTGACGTCACTCAGCAGGACCTGAACCCGTGGCTCGGAATCCTGCGCACGATCCAGGACCGGCCAGTAAAGGCGCTGGAGTTCATGTTTTTCTTCATCCAGATGATAAGCCACGCGCTGCAGATCCGAGCGTGGTTGCCCAAGTGGATTGCGCCAGCCGGCACGCGTGAATTCGAAGAGATCATTGTCTTCAAGCTGTATAGCTGGCCGTTGATCGCCATAGGCATCACGAATGCTGCGTCGCTGGATCTGCATGATGTCGCGCTTGAGGATAGTCATTGCACGCTGCAGCTCAATCAAACGCGCGCCCCGTTCTGAAAGAATGGTCTGTTGATTGGATACGCGACTGATCAATTGCGTACCCATGAGTCCAACTATCGCAAAGATGAACAAGGCAACCAGAATCTCGATCAGGGTAAAGCCGTGGGGCTGTTCGTTGATGACATTTCGCAAGATCAGAACCGACCCAGGAACGCGGCCTGGTGATCAAGTGGCCCCACCGCCTTGCCGTTCGAATCCATTTCGAATACGTCCACTTCCACCCGCTGGACGAGTGGGTGATCGGTTGCTTTCACTTCACGTCGTAACTCCCATCGGCGCCCGCCCGAATCAACCCGTGTCACCTCACGCCCGTTCGCCAACGCCTCTGAACGAAGTCGTTGGGCCAAGCGCATGCGAGTGAGGTGATCTTCACCGATCCAGTGCGCGATCTGCCGTCGTTCGATGCTGTGCGTCTGGGAAGCAATGTTGCTGACGGTAGAGGAGACAATGATCCCGGCGGTTGCGAGGATCACCAGCGCCACCAGCATTTCGATCAGCGTAAAGCCGGACTTCATTCGTCCGCTTCTTCGAGCCTTACGAGCGCGCGTTGCAAACCATCACTGCTGACGATCCAGGGTGTCCCCTCCCCCGCAGGGACAAACCGGAGTGAAAACGGCGTTACCTCACCGCTGGACAGGAGGAGGATGTTCGGGACCACCTCACTGCCGCGTTTGTTCCCGCGGTCCGGTTTTCCGTTTTTCGGCTTGTCACCTTCTGATGATTCGATGTCTGGATCCACTTCGGACAACAGCGCTTTGAACGCTTTGTGGTCGAACCCGTCACTTTCCAGTTCGAGGGTCACCCCAGCCGGCATAATGACTGGTTCGAAAGCTGAACCACTCGCGATTTGCCAATTTTCAAGTTTCGGGTCGAACTCCAGAAACTGGTAGCCGTCCTGTCGAACCAGCACTCCCCACTCTCGGTTACGTTGCAACGCCTGCGCACGGGCGAGTTCTATCCGCAGTGCTGCCGCCTCTGAACTGCTGGTCAACGCCTGGCGGTTGCCACCACCCGAAAAAGCAAATTGCACCACCCCTGCAAGGATGCCGATGATCGCAACGACCACCAACATCTCGATCAACGTAAACCCTCTTCGTTGGCTCATCCGACAAGGTCAAAGATCAGAAAATCTGATATCGGCATCGAACTGCTCGCCCCCTTCGTTGCCATCGGCGCCCAGACTATACAAATCGAACGAGGCGCCACTTCGCTCATACACATACGGCGAACCCCATGGGTCGGTTGGCAGCGCCTTGATGTAGGCGTCGGGATTGTAGTTCTTCGGTTCCGGGAATCCGCTTGGGCGTGTCACCAGGGCTTCAAGGCCTTGTTCGCTGGACGGATACTGAAAGTTGTCGAGACGATAAAGATCGAGTGCTGCGCCGATACTGCGTAAATCGGTCTGTGCCGCGGTCACGCGTGCCTGATCCGGTCGTGACATGAAGGTCGGAACAATAATGGCCCCGAGAATCCCGATGATCACGACCACAATCATAATCTCGATGAGCGTGAAACCGGCACGTTGAGCCGCTTGTCTTGAAAGCGTTGCAGTTCGCATGTGTTTTCCTTCAGATCGCCGAGTTCATGTTCAGAATAGGAAGCAGTACAGCCATGACGATGAACAGTACGACGCCGCCCATGACGACAAGCATGGCGGGCTGGAACAGACTGACGATCGTCGTGACCACACGTTCCACTTCGTTCTGCTGATGTGCAGCAACACGTTCGAGCATGGTATCGAGTTCTCCGCTCGCTTCGCCGCTGGCAACCATGTGCAGGAGCATGGGCGGAAAATAACCGACACCCTCCAGTGCACTGCGCAGACTGGCCCCTTCACTGACACGCTGGGTTGCCTCGGACAACTTCTGTCGCAACCAGGTGTTGCCAACGATATCCTTGGCGATTGTCATACCTTCCACAAGCGGAACGCCACTACCACCGAGTATTGCCAGCGTATTGGCATAGCGCGCCGCGTTGGTGCTTCGAGAGATACGTTTGAGCAGGGGTAACTCGAGTAAACGTCTGTCCCATTGAAGGCGAAAGTCCGGCTGTTGCAACAGCCAGCGCAACAGGCTGACCCCTCCTGCAATGACGAGAATGACAGCCCACCACCAACTGGCCAGAAAATCGGACATCGCGATCAACACCGCGGTGACCGTCGGTAAGGTCTGACCGGAGTTCTCGATCACGGAAACCATGTCCGGTACGACGTAAACCATCAGTGCGCCGACTATCAGTACGGCAAGAACCAGCAGCACGACAGGATAGATCAGGGCCATTTCTACATTGCGACTAGATTCATATTGGCGCTCCAGATAGTCGGCCAGGTTTTCAAGTACTGTATCAAGATGGCCTGACTGTTCGCCTGACGCGACCGTTGAGCGATACAGCGTCGTAAAGCTGGATGAAAATTCGGCAAGGCTTGCTGCAAGCGAGTGCCCTTCCAGTACTTTGCTGCGGATCCCCATGACGAGTGCGTTCACGGACTGTTTGTCAGCTTGTTGCGCAATGGCCTGCAGGGATTCCTCAATGGGCAAACCTGCTCTCGACAAAGTTGCGAGCTGACGAGTGATGAGTACCCGATCGAGACGATTCAGTGAACGCCGTAGCGACCAGCCTGCAACTTTCGTGGGCGTATTGCCCACGGCAGGCTTGATTTCCAGCGGCGCCAGCCCTTGGTCACGCAAGAGCTGTCGAACGTGTCGCTGACTGTCGCCTTCGAGAACCCCTTTGCGCTCGCGGCTCCGGGAATCGAGTGCGAGATATTCAAACGCCGCCATCGACCCTCACAGCTATGCCACTCCTTCGAGGGACACACGCAATACTTCCTGAACGGTCGTTACACCTGCCATCACCTTATCGAATCCGTCCGCCTTGATGTCCGGCGATTTTTGCCGGACATAATCCCGTAAGGACATTTCTGAACTTCGGTCGTGTACCAGTTGGCGGAAACGGTCATCAATGGGAATCAGCTCGTAAATTCCCGTACGCCCCTTGAAACCGGTATGGCCACAGCTATCACAACCGACCGGATCGTAAACCTGCGCCCGCGATACGCCCATGAGACGCAACTCCGATGGCGTGGCAAATCTCGGCTTTCTGCAATCCAGACACAGCACGCGCACCAATCGCTGCGCCAGTACACCGACCAGGCTGGACGACAGCAGGAACGGTTCGACACCCATATCTACCAGTCTGGAAATGGCGCCTACCGCCGTATTGGTGTGCAGCGTTGAAAGCACAAGGTGACCGGTGAGACTCGCCTGAATCGCGACTTCAGCGGTTTCCAGATCGCGTATCTCGCCAACCATGACGACGTCTGGATCCTGACGAAGGATCGCACGCAATCCGCGTGCAAAGGTCATGTCCGCCTTCGTATTGACTTGGGTCTGCCCAATGCCAGGCAGGTTGTATTCGATCGGGTCTTCTACCGTCAGTACATTAATCGCGCTGGAGTCGAGTTCAGCCAGCGAGGCGTACAGTGTTGTCGTCTTCCCGGAACCCGTGGGGCCGGTGACCAGAAAAATGCCGTGTGGTAAATTCACCAGGCGCCGAAGTGTTTCAAGTCGGTCCGGTGACATCCCGAGATTATCCAGACGAAGCCGGCCGGCTTGTTTGTCGAGTAAACGCATGACGACGCGCTCGCCATTGCTGGCTGGCATGGTCGATACTCTGACGTCGACTTCCCTGCCACCAATTCGAACGCTGATTCGACCATCTTGCGGGACACGCTTTTCTGCGATGTCGAGTCGGGCCATCACCTTGATTCGAGACACTAGAAGTGGCGCGAGTTCTCGCCTGGGTTGCACCACTTCCCGCATCACGCCATCCACCCGAAAGCGGACGACCAGGGCTCGCTCAAATGTTTCGATGTGAATATCTGATGCAGACTCACGTATGGCTTCTGCCAGAAGGGCGTTGATGAGACGGATGATTGGCGCGTCATCTGCCTGGTCGAGCAGATCATCTGGCTGTGGTAACGCTTCGGCGAGGCTCAGCAGATTGATCTCATCGTCCATGTCCTCGACCATTTGTTTGGCAGCGGACGTGTCTCTTGCATACGCATCGTTGAGCAGACGGTCAAACTCGGCTTCGGTTACGGATTTGAGCAGCAACTCTCGACGTGCAACTCTCTTGATTTCCGACAATACGGCGAGACTGGGTTTCGCTTTGCAGGCAACTTCAATCTGGTGCGATGGCAAGGGTGTATCGGTCAGCACCACACCATGACGCTTCGCATAGGCAAACGGCAATCGTGTCGCGTGTTCTGATTCACGCGGTCCATTGTCGTTGATCACACCATGCATTCCGGACTTCGTTTTAATGGAAGGAGAAAGTTGAATCATATCAGGCCGATGCACAGTAGACCGGGCATTGTGCCGCAGGAATGTGACAGGTGTTAGACTCAGGGCCTTAAGTGAACGACGGAAATGCCATTCTGTCCAAGACTCCCGCCGCACCATTGTTTGTTGAACTGCACGCCCGACACGCTGGTGGACTGGTGCGTTACCTGACAAACAAGTTCGGTGATCCCGATGAAGCGCGTGATATTGCTCAGGATGCGTGGCTTCGCATCGCCAGGTTACGGGAACCATCTGCTCTTGAAAATCCACGAGCCTTCTTGTTTCAAGTTGCAACAAACCTCGGTATCGATCGCCTTAGACGTGTTCAGTTGGCTCGTCGCAGAGGAGTTGAAGAGCTTGAGACGGAATCGTTCGCACCGTCTGTTGAAGAAATCGTCAGCCAGCGACAATCGCTCGAAGTGATTGAACGCGCACTGAACGAACTTCCCGAGAAGTGCCGTCGCGCGTTTACCCTGCACCGCTTCGATGGTTTGTCGTATTCCGAAATCGCGGTCACTCTCGGCGTATCCGAAAGCATGGTGGAAAAGCACATCATCCAGGCGCTGAAGGCATTGCGTGCTTCCCTGAAAGCCGCTGACGCCGCTCGGGGTACCTCGTGATTTCCTTCAAACAAGGCATCTGGCGATCCAAAACCGACCTGAAATGTGACGCACACCGCGTCTCGGGCGTTTATTTGGTGCGGTCGTTGAGGGGTCGGCTCCGCGGCTCGTCTGAATTGATAGGTCTGAATTGATAGGGCAGCGGAAGACGACTTCACGGTTTATGCATGTCCATTGAGCAAGCACAAGATTCGCCAGCGTCAAGCGAGACTGATCGGATAGAAACTCAGGCCATCGAATGGCTGGCAAAGTTGCGCCGCCCAAAAATTTCTGCCGAGGAACAGGCCGAATTTGCGATCTGGCTTGACACCGCGCCCACTCACAAGGAGGTCTTCGACGAGTTGCTTGCGGTGTGGGATCTGAGTGGAGAAATACAGAGTCGATCGGCGAAGATTCAAACAAGGGGGCATTGGCGATGGTTTGCGGCCGCAGCAACGCTACTGTTCGCGATCTCAATCTGGTCGCTGACACCAGGAGCTGAGCGCTATCAGACCGCCACGGGTGAGCAGCTCTCGGTAGTTTTGGGCGATGGTTCGCACCTCCAGCTGAATACACAAACGACGCTTCAGGTAGAACTCCGAGAGCGTCTCAGGCATGTGGATTTACTGCACGGAGAAGTTTTCTTTTCGGTTTCACCGGATGCGAATAGACCCTTTGAAATCAATGCCGGGCAGGCAACCATCCGGGTGGTCGGAACATCGTTCAACGTACGTAACATTGAAGGGGCACTTCGTGTTGAAGTGCTCGAGGGAATCGTTCACGTCGCTCATGGCGGGCTCGGAATGCCGCGAGAGTTGCGCGCAACGCAAGGATTGGAATACGCGGGTCTCAAGGAACGACAGCTCTCCGTTTCCACGGCAGACACCGCACCCTGGCGTCATGGCAAAGTTGTCTATCAGGATGTCCCGCTGGGCGAACTCCTGGCTGATCTGGATCGTTATCTGCCTGGCAAAATGAGTCTTGCGGAGGACTCATTGGCCGACATTCGTGTCACCGCAGTTCTTGAACTTGGCGATCGATCGGCAATGCTGGATGCGTTGGCCAGCAGCCTCAATCTGAAATGGAGCGAAGTCTCAGAAGGTCTTGTGTTGATTTCGAGGGGCTGACGGGCATCTCCAACCACCTCCCGGCACAATTTTCACAGTTCTGCGCTTGCCACGGATGCTTGCGGGTTTAGCATGACAGCCGTTGTTGTCTTCCTTTGGGTGCAGACATCCGCCGACAGGGATCTGTTCTATTCACAGTGCTGATGTTGCTATCGACGCGTTTTTCTCTCGCTGATCAAATCACGGCGCTTGAAATTCGGTCCGGGCCGCTCGCGGAGGCATTGGTAGAATTCGGTCGCCAGACCGGAATATCGATCGTCTTTGGTCAGGAAGCAGTTGCCGGCCAGGAGAGCGACGCAGTTGCCGGACAGATTGCCCCCGTCACTGCGCTAAACCTGTTGCTGGCAGGGTCATGCCTGACTTCAGAGTGGATCAGGCCCACGCTCGTTGCCATCAAGCAAGGGTGTATTCAGCAACCTGTGTCCGTGCCGGTCAAATCGACAAAAACTGTGGAGATCAAAGACCTCCTGGAACCGCCGGCAATCGAGGAGGTCTTTGTGGTCGAGCGACGCATCACGGGTACGCGACTCCCCTCAGCTGGTATCCGAACACCCATACCGGTTCAGATCATCGCACGACCAGAAATTGAGCTGTCCGGCCATCAAAGCCTCAGTCACGTCCTGCGTTACACAACCGCAGTTACCGGCAATTCCACCAGTACGCTGGTCACCAATGGAGGCAATGGCAGCGCGTCCGTAACGCTTCGCGGCTTGCCTGCCAGCAATACGCTGGTGTTGCTGAACGGGCGCCGGATGAATCCAGATGCGTTTGCAGGACATGCCGTGGATCTCAATTCGTTGCCCTTGGCGGTGATCGACCGCATCGAAATTGTCAAAGATGGTGCTTCAGCAGTGTATGGCTCCGACGCTGTCGCTGGAGTAGTCAATGTGCACACTCGACGAGATCGGGACGGCGTCTTTGGTGACTTCTACGTGGGTCGCGCCGACGCAGGGGGATTAGACACCGAACATGCAAGTCTGGGTTTCGGCCGAGAGAGCGAGCGCTTGCAAGTCTTCGCTGCAGCCTCCTGGTATGACCAGGGCTCCCTCTACTCTCGTGAACGCAAGCTCTCCCGCTCGTCCGATAGTCGCTCTCGTGGCGGTGTCGATGGGCGCTCAAGCGCTACCATTCCTGCGTGGGTGGATTTTGGCGTAGGTCCAGTGATTCTTACCGATGATCGAGACGATGGCAGTGCGCCCGGTCAATTTCGTGCAGTCACTGGAGAAGACAAGTTCGAATACCGTGATTTCACGTCTCTGATCGTCCCATCGCGGCGCGCTTCGGCATTTGTCGACGCCAGCTGGTTGTGGCGAGATGACGTGCGCGTTTTTGTTGAAGCACTGGCTACCGACTATGTGGCCACTAACCAGCTGGCACCAACACCGCTGTTTACAGGTTTCGAGCGCGTACCGATTTCCATCGCTGCTGATCAGGCATTCAATCCCTTCGACCGCATCGTCGACGATTTACGCCGTCGTCTGGTTGAACTCGGCCCACGCAAGCAGCGCAACGAGAGCCGCAGTCGGCGACTGGTGACCGGGATGAGCGGCAACATCGGCAACATCAATTGGGATCTTTCGGGGCTGTACGCACGGTCATCAGCTTCTGAATCTCTCAATGGCGTCGCTGATGCCAGTCGAATTGGCATGGCCTTGAACTCGAATTGCCGGAGCCCCTGTGTGCCGATCAACGTGTTCGGCCCTGTTGGCAGTCTCAATGAACAGATGCTCGGCTATATTCGAGCTGCCACCCACAGTCGTGGGACCAGCCGGATGCGCAGCTTGAACCTCAATCTTGAAGGTGGTTTGTTTGCGTTGCCGGCGGGTCGTGTCGAATTTGCAGCGGGTGCGGAATACCGGGAAGAAGAACTCGCCACCCGACCTGACCCACTGATCGAGAGAGGTTCGGTGGTGGGCAGCGCCAATTTCGCTGCAACCAGAGGACGGCGGTCGGTGTGGGAAGCCTATCTGGAATCTCGACTACCCATCCTCAGGGATCACCCTCTGCTAGGTCGGTTGGATGCAAACTTTGCGGTTCGACATTCTGTCTACGACGATTTTGGCGGCGAGACCAATCCGCGAGTCGTTCTTCGATGGGAGCCTGCGGTGGGGGTTGGTTTGCGAGCCAGTTGGGCGGAAGGATTTCGAGCCCCTGATCTGAACCAAATGTTCGGTGGATCATCGACGTCCTTCGAGCAGATCAACGATCCCTGCAACGACCCTGGCAACGTCGGAAGGCTATCGGGTTGCCTTTCTCAATCAGATCCGTCGTTGAATCAGTTTGTCGTTGTTAACGGTGGCAATCCGGACTTGCGCCCCGAGCGAACGCACTCCGTTGGTTTTGGTGTGGACTGGCAGCACCAGTTCGACGGTGTTCATGTCGCTACCGCAGTTGACTACTTCCGGCTGCTACAACGGGATGTCGTCGACATTCAGGCGCAGTACATTGTCAATGAAAATGCTGCAATCGCGGCTTTTCCGAACCGAGTTACCCGAGATCGAGCGGGGAACATCACCCGGGTAGTGGCCACTTTTCTGAATGTCCGACAACGGGACGTGAAAGGACTGGATGTCAGTGCGAACGTGTCGTGGACACGGCCAAACGCAGGCGCGTTCGAATTGGCACTGCAGGCCACACACTTGCGTGACTTCACGGACCGTGTGGCGCCAGGACTCAAGAGTGTCGATCAAGCAGGCACATTCACGGACGCAGCCGCCGGAGGTGACGGTGCGCTACCTCCCTGGAAGACCAGTTTAGCCATGCGCTGGTACAAGGGTAGCTGGCGTGGGCAATACGATGTGTTCTTCGTTTCCGGATTGGAGGAGCTCATTCCGATCAAGGAACAGCCACGGCGCATGGAGCAATGGATGATCCACAACGTCCAGGTTAGTTACCTGGGGCCGGCTTCGGCGTGGTTTCGTGTTTCTCTGGGCATGAACAACCTGCTGAACGAACCACCTCCGTGGTCGGCAGCAGCGTTCAACGACAGCCATGATTCGCGCACTTACGACATCACGGGCCGTTACGGCTACCTGAGAGTAGAGAGATCGATGTAGCTGGTTCTTTGCGGCAACAAAAAAGGGCCGCCGAAGCGACCCTCTATTCCTGCTCAACGTTGCAGCTTAGAGAGAAGCCGACAGCCGCAAGAAGAAGTAACGGCCCATCGCCGAGTACAGGAACAGGTCCGTGTTATTACCGGAGCTGAAGACGTACGGCGGGTCCTTGTCGAACACATCATTCACACCGATGACAGCCCGATAGTTCTCGAGGTTGTAACCGACCCGAAGGTCAACTTCGGTATGGCTGCGAACATCATCGTAACCAAAAGCATTCACACCGTTGAAGCGTGGATCATTCAGGCTGTGGATGTAACGCGTACGGATACCAAGATCCCAGTTCTGCCAGTCAATATTCAGATTGATGTTGGCCTTGATCCGCGGGATGGATCCTTGATCGTCTGCCCCACCGGCCCCCGGATAGAACGTGTTCTGTTTGATGTAGGTACCCTGGAAATCAAACGTAAACATGAACTCGGAAATATCAAACACATAGTTGATACCCAGGTCATAACCATCGGTACTGACTTTTTCGTCATTGATCAGACGGTTGGTGAAGTCAGCCAATCCAAGCACGTTGGTTTGCGCATTGTAGGTGGATCGGAATCGAGAGCATTCGACCGCCGTCTTGCCTGCGGGACCCGCATAACACGCGTCCAGGATCGAATCCGACTCGATGCGGGTAATCAGATCCTTAACCTCGATGTCCCAGTAATCGATGGAAATCGACAAACCATCCAAAAAGCGCGGAGTGAAAATAATACCGATCGTCGATGTGTCCGCCGTCTCTGGTAGAAGGTCCGCGTTTGAACCGGCCAGTACTGCAAACTGAGTAGAGAGCAGGTTAGCCGTCACCGGTATGCCATCGAGCGCGCAGTTGGCACGCGTGTTGGCATTGGTGGTCGTCGTTCCATCCACACAGGGATGTGTAAAGAAGTCGAAACTTGCAGTACCGCCACCAAACAGGTCGGTGATTTGTGGCGACCGATACGCGGTGGACATCGAAGCACGGATACGAACATCGTCGATGATCTGCCAGTTGACCCCTGCTCGCCAGACTGTCTCCGATCCGAAGGTGTTGTAGTCGGAGTAGCGGGCCTGCACATTCAAATCGAGTCGTTGAAAGCCAGACATGTCTGCAAGTACCGGAATGTCGAGTTCCGCAAACAACTCATCCGAGGAAAAGCTGCCCTGAGAAGTAAAGGTCTGGTTGGCGACAGACTCGCCGGCTTCCGTCACTCCATCGGGTACTGCGCGTCCTCGATCCGTTCGTGTTTCGACCCCAAAGGCAATTTGAACTTCACCAGCTGGCAGTTCGAAGATCGGACCCGTTGCCGAAGCGAACCAGCCGGTCGTTTCGAACTCTGATGATGCAAGCGTGATCTGGCGCATGTAGCCGATTTCGTTCTGGGTCCAGTTGCCGGGGCGGATGGTATCCAGCGCGCCACTTGGATTTACGGCTGCAGAACAGATGGGGTCAATACGGCACGCATCTGGATCGGAGATCCTCAGAAAGCGCGCCAGATTCCAGGTGGCGTTGGTCTGCAGGTCGGCATCCAGACGGGTGTAGAGATAGGACATTTCCCAGCTCCAGCCGTCGAGGAAACTCTCATTCTCGATGTCGCCTCGCAAGCCGGTAACCAGGCGCAGCGTGTCGGATTCAGATCGCTCCTCGCGGATGCCGATCGTGCTGGTAGGACGGAAGTAAAAGAATCCATCACCCATAGCGCCAAGATTTGGGTTCGTGCCGGGGACAAAGGTGCCATCCGGGAAGGAGGTCGTACCGAATGAGCCCGGGTTGCCGTCGAGGCGTGCGATGCCTTGGCGCTTGGCGTATTGCAGTTCAATGAATCCTTCGATGCTGTCGGTGATGTCATAAACACCATACGCCGCCGCAGTCAGCGTCTCGTTATTGATATAGAGGTCCTGCTGCGATGCATAGTCGTATCGAACTGCCCTGATATCCTTGGGGTCTGTGATTCGCTGGCCTCGCTGTAGTGATGGACATCGAGCAAGATTGTTGGTCACTTCATCGCCTCCCATCGCCTTTGGAACGGTGCAAAACACATCACCGCCGTTAGCGAAAAAGATGCCGCCCGGATGGAAGAAGCTGCCGTTCTGGGCAGTAGCTGCGCCCAGCGAAGAAATCGAGACATCTGCCCAGTTTCGATCGCGCTGTGGCACGTTGTTCTGCCGGCTGTATTCCGTACCCAACATCAGGGAACCTCGGTCAGAGGTCGCGCCGATAACGAAATGGCCATCGTACTGCTCACCATCGCCTTCTCCGGAGAGTCCGGTACTCGCCCCGAAATCCACGCCTTCAAAGCGCTCTTTGAGAATGATGTTCACCACCCCCGAGATAGCATCAGACCCGTACACCGCTGACGCGCCATCACGCAGAATGTCGACCCTCTCGATCATTGACTGAGGCAAGAACTGCAGGTCGATCGCCTGGTTGGCGAGCGAATCGGCGAAGCTCGCCACTCGTTTTCCATTGACCAATACCAGCACTCGCTCGTCACCGAGGTTGCGCAAATCCACGGAGGACGCACCCCCGCCGGAGAGAACGCTTTGTTGATTGAACCCGGCCGTTCCGGATATGGCCTGAGCGCGTAACGCCTCCCCAAGGTTACTGAAACCGGATTCAAGGATTGACTGGCCATCGATCACTGTGATCGGGCTGGCCGAGCTGTAATCCGAGCGCTTGACGCGTGAACCGGTAACAACAATCTCCTCCACCACATCCTTGGCTGTTTCAGTATCAGCTGCAGTGACGGTGGAGACAGGGAGGGCCATCACTGCAATCAGCGTGAGTGAAGCAAGAAGCGGCCTCCTGCTGCGAAGATCGTGAGACATGAAAACCCCCTTTTTTTGATGTTCGCCGTGGGTAATCCTTATGGTCACCCTGACGGTGCCTGTAAGACGAACTGCCGCTGCTATCCCTCAATGTTTCTGCAATATTTCTTTAACATTTTGCAAAGAAGGACGATCGGTGACGCGTGGGCTGGAGCTGTTTAGAGGAGTTGGCCTCTTTCAATGATGAATCCTGTTTGCTAACTGGGGACTTTTTTCTATTTATTTCAATCGTTTAACGGGAACCTGTCGATGCGTACTGACGACCTTCAAGTAGTAGCCAAAGTTCCCCCGTTTCAGGATCACCTCGGGACTGTCTGCCCGATAGTGGTACTTTCCTGCTTGCCGCTGCTGCCAGATCTGGCCATTTTCGAGCGTGAAAATGGTTCGTCCATCCCAACCTGCGAAGTTCCCGGAAATGCGCGTAACAATTTCGCTGTCCGCCATTTCTGGATCTGGCGGCTGAGCCGGTAGCTGCTCCTCCCCGAACGACGCTGATACGACCTTGAGCGTTTCGGGTGACAGCCATCGATTCAGGTAGCCCAATTCGCTGGCACTCAATCGATGCAGACCGGCAGCGTGAAATTCCTCCTTGGTCATTTTCTCTTCCAGTTTTTCGGCCGACTGCACGGCGAGGCTGGTCATTGAAAAACCTGTTATCGAAAAGCCAAGGACCGCCAGACTTATCAGCGATTTCCGCAAGTGAAGATTCATATTTCGAGAGGTCTCTTGAGTCACGTCTGGTTGATCTTCCCACAGGTGTCATCAACCGATAAGTGGTCGTTACGCTTCGGCAGGCCGTTTGTTGACTCGTCGAACAGGAAACCTCAAACGATCAGGGGACAGTCGAGACATCCACGGCTACACTGCGCGCCGTTCGACATGGGGAAGCATCAATGGAGTTTACCGGCGGGCACATTCTTTCGGTCAAACAGTTTCAACGTGCGGATATCAGCCGGATATTCAACGTCGCAGATGAACTGCGTCCCTATGCCATGCGAAAACGCATCACGCGAGTCCTGCAGGGTGCAATCCTCGCCAATATGTTTTTTGAGCCAAGTACCCGGACTCGTATTTCATTCGCTGCTGCTTTCAACCTGCTCGGTGGCGAGGTACGGGAAACGACTGAAATCCGGGCATCCTCGTTGTCAAAAGGCGAGTCTCTGCACGATACAGCGCGTGTTCTCTCCGGTTATTCCGATGTCATCGTCATGCGTCATCCAGACGCCGGATCTGTCGCCGAATTCGCCAGGGCTTCTCGCGTTCCAGTCATCAATGGCGGGGATGGTCCCAATGAACATCCAAGCCAGGCCCTGCTCGATCTGTACACGATTCGGTCAGAGTTGCAGGGGCAGAACAAGTCGATCGACGGGATGAAGATTGCCCTCGTCGGCGACCTGCGTTATGGACGAGCCGTGCACTCCCTGTGCAAACTCATCTGCCTCTTCAATGGGATTCAATTCAATCTGGTCAGTCCACCCGGATTGGAACTACCGCCTGAGATCGAGGCGGAACTCAGGGCTGCCGGACACAAAGTCGAAATCCTGCACGAAATGGAAGCCGGGATTCACAACGTCGATATCCTCTATGTCACTCGTACGCAGGAAGAGCGCTTTCCGACGCAGGAGGAAGCCGATCGTTACAAGGGTCTATTTCGACTGAATCAATCGATTTATACACAGCATTGCGAGCCGAACACCGTGATCATGCATCCATTGCCACGAGATTCACGAAGTAATGCCCAGGAACTGGATGACGATCTGATTGAAAATCCTAACCTGGCCATTTTCAGACAGACCGATAACGGGGTGATTATCCGCATGGCGCTGTTCGCGCTGGTGTTGAACGTGGTTGATTCCGTCCACGATCACTCGCAACCGGTCACCTGGTTCACCGCCAAGCGAAACCCACAGAATTAACCTTGATTCGACAATAATCGGTACCGCTTCCGACGCACGACGCGTCAGGCGACCCTCCCCGTTGAAGCGGCCTCCCGACCGCGATGCCTGGGTGGAAAATCGCGATCAGGAGATCCCACAGACATTGGGTATCGCGACTTTGTGGTCTCTTGTGGGAGACATTGGGTATCGCAACTTTGTGGTCTCTTGTGGGGTCTCCTGACCGCGATTGTTGGGATCATCGAAGATCGCGATCAGGAGATCGCTCCCACAAAGACAAGGACCCAACGGTTCGCGATTGGGAGATCGTCCAGGGCGCTTTTACTCGACGTCTCATGACTGAATCTGCCAACTTCATCGGTTATGTCCTTATCGTTTGATTTCCGCTGCAATCCCGACCTTCTCTAAAGTCAATCGTTCCGAAGATCGAAATACCCCTGCGCAGCATTTTCGGTTGCGTAATTCTTGTCCAATTGAAGTTAAGCGAACAAACCTTTGGCACCGCCGGCCACGCCCCTATCACTGTTTCGCCGTATAACCAGGCAGACTCGCCAACTGTGAGTCAAGAAAGCTGGAGGTGGAATTCAATTTCGAAATGAGTGCATCAGCTGATGCAAACTGAGTACGGAGTCTGTTTTCGAGCGATTCCATGCGGGAATCAAAATCCTTGCCTTCCTTTTCTATCTCGCCAAGCTCCGACTGAAGTGTGGATACCCGGTTCTGCAGCGAGCCGGTAAACGACAACGTCTCACCCAGATAACGATTGAATTGACTCATCACCCCACGAATCAGGGTGACATCGCCACGCGCGCCCAGAGCCCCGCCGACGATCTGAATCTGCAATCCACCCGCCTGATCGGCGACCGTACTGGCTGACTTGCCTGGGGCGCCGATGCCAACAGCGATACCGAGTGTAGCGGGCACCCCTGCCCCGACGGCCACCACATCGACCTTCGATTTCACACCCTTGGTGGCAGAGGTGAGCTCCAGAGCGTTGGTTGCTGTGTTAAACGACACAGTCACTGCGGCTCCGGTTGCATCCAGGGCAACATCGGCATCAATCTTGGCCTGAATTTCTGCCACCAGTGCTTGCGCGGAGGCATAACTACCTTCTGCAAGCGTGATGTTACCCGAACTGGTTCCATCCACATTGATAGTGAACTGGTTGTTGGAGCTATCCAGCACCAGCGGTGGCGTGTTCAGCCCGGTGACGACGGTGCCCCGGAAAAGCCCTGCCGAAGCGGGTACCGGTCCCAGTGGAACCGACAGGAACTGGCCACTGCCACTACCCTTGATCCCATTGATCGTGCCGGCGGTATCAACACCTTTTGTGGCGGCACCATCAGCAACCGCGAAACCAAATTTGGCCAACGTGCCCGTATCAACCGCAGTGATGGCGACTTGCGAATTACTTCCAAAAGTATTCGAGGTCAGTTTTAGTCGGTCGGTTGCAGTGTCATAGGTGGCCGTCACACCAAGACCGACATTTTTCAGTGCGGGTATGGAGTTGATCTGTTTCTGGATTTCACTGGCGAGCGTGGACCCACTGGTGTAAATACCGTGAGTCAATGTGACCGCTGCGGAAATGCCATCGATCTTGAACGTCAGATTGTCGCTGTCCGCGTCAACGGTGATCGGGCTGTCCAATCCTGGCGTCGCTGTACCGGTCAACAGCCCCTGTGAAGCGAGTTGATTGACGTTGACCGCGTAATTGCCAGCGGCTGTGCTGCGCTGGAAACTGATTACCTTGATCTGGGTATCAGCGGCTTTGGTGCTGTCTGTCAGCAGATCGCGTACCCCCGCCGGATTGGCACTCAAAGCGCTGGCAAATTTGCTCGAATTGAACGTCAACGCAAATGCTGCGTCCTGATCGGTGCGGATACCAATATCAACCAACGCCCGGACACTGGTACTGTCGAGGCCGTTAATGCCGCTGCCTAGCACTCGACGCATCTGCATCTTCAATCCGCGCAAGGTCGAATCGCCAATCAACAAAGACCCGGTTTTTTCCTTTTCATCAAATCGGGTCAGCTCGTCCACGACACCTTTCAAGGTGTTGAAGCCTTCAACAAAAGACTGCACACGCTTGTTGATTTCGCTGTCGTCGCGGGATATGGAGATTGAAGCCGTACTTGCAGTGGCTGACAGGAGATTGAACGTCACACCAGGAATCACATCGGAGATCACGTTGGTCTGGCGGGAAATGGTGATGCCGTCGACCGTCAGCACAGCATCCTGCCCAGCCACTGTCTGGGTCAGATGGGTGCCCGGGATCGCTGCACCCAATTTGTAGGACAACGCAGAAAGGCCGGCAGTGACACCTTCGGTGACACTGATTTCCATGGTGTTATCAACACCTGCCGAATCTGCAGCCAGCACGAGCACATGGCCTTGCCCGTCCTGGACAATCGAGGCGATGATGCCGCGGCCACTTTCGTTGATGGCATCGCGGATGCCAGCCAGCGTCTTTCTTTCCGGTGGAATCGTGATCGAGAAGGCGGCTCGATCGGTGTTTTCCACGAACGACTTGTAAGCACCACCAACGCCCAACGTCGTGGTTCCAAACTTGATGTTGAGAACGCCATCGCCAACCACACTCTCGATGCCGTCATATCGTTTGGTGGCCAGTGTCTGTTTGCGCGCCAGAGTGGTGACATCGAGAGTATGCACACCAGTTTCAGCCGTTGCGGTTGCGATGGCTGTAACCGAGGTCGGCACCGACGAGGCTGTCGTATTCACCAGCAGCGAATTGCTTGAAGACAGCGCTGCAACCGCCGTGCTGACTGTGGAGACTGCACTGCGAATGGCTGCATAGCTGGATATCTTCGCTTCAACCGTTGCTTTGCGGGTCTCCAGCCGAAGATCCGTGGCCTTGCGTTCCGAGCTGATGATGTCCTCAACCAGCTTGGAGGTGAGAAGTCCGGAACCCACGCCTAATGACTGAATCGATGCCATGTTCTGGTCCTGATTAGATCCATTGCACAAACGCAAACAGCCCGCCGCTGGCGAGCTTCTACAACACTACTGCGGCCCTCTTCCTGATTAGGTTCGGGTAAGACCGCGCAAGCCACTACCACCTGTCAACATGAAGGGGTAGCTACCAGATCAGCTTCAGACGAGTGTGTTCACCAGTCCGGAGTTCGCCTGCACACTGACAAATTGCTCAACACCGGCCTGCTGTGCAGCGCGCTGGAGATCAAGTTGCTCCAGATTAGACTGCAAGTTACGCGCCAGGTTCAGCGTGACATCATTCGGGATCTGCCGAATCACTTCCTTGGTTATCTGGTCGATCACCTGGACGATGGGACGGCCAAGCTCAGTGTCGATAGAAAACTCAAGCTGCCGCTGGTTTGATCGAGCATATTCATTCAGCGACGACACTGCGTGTTCGATCTGCTGATCAACGTCGACCGCGGGTTGTCTGGTTCGCTCAACCGGAGATTGCTCTACTTCTTCCGGCACTTTCTTGCCGGTGTCCTGGCTGTTTACTGCCACCTCACTCGCCACTGTCTTCGCTTCTGTGTCAGGTCGACCGGATTTAACGACGCTTGTTTTGTTGCCTGGAATTCCGCTTATCTCATTCATGACAGTTTCCTGTTCAATGAGCCTGCGGGTGAGGCGTTTCCACCCCACCCGCCGGACTCACTCATTGAGGCCTGCCCGCTTCATTACTGAAGAAGGGAGAGCACCAACTGGGGCTGTGCATTGGCCTGTGCCAGAATCGACACACCGGCTTGCTGCAGCACCTGGGTACGTGACAACTGCGCCGTTTCTACCGCGAAATCCGCATCGATGATCCGCGACCGGGCGGCCGTGGTATTTTCGAGGTTGATCGCGAGGCTGGATACGGTGGAGTCGAGACGGTTCTGGATCGCACCAAGGTTGGCTCGTTCCCGGTTGATCGAGTCGAGCGCATTGTCGACCGCCTTCAGTGCCTGCTCAGCACCATCAACGGTGCCGAGATCAATTTCCGTGAGGAACTGACCGTCTGTCGTGCCACCAAACGTGCCGATTTCAAGACCGACATTGGACACACCCGTTGCACCGTTGGTAGTACCGCCAGACACAGTGAATGCTCCAGCACTCTCCAGCGTGATTGCGCCGGAGACCGATTCAACTGGAGCTGCGTTGATATAGATACCGGCCTGGGCTGCATTGAGACCAACGGCCGAGCCAAAGGCTGCAGATGCCACTTCAGCGCTGATGTTGCGGCCATCGCCAGCAGACAGTGTCAGCGTGGTGCCGTTGTCACTGGCCACCACTCCCGTTCGACCAGCGATCGCGTTGATCGCATTGATCGCCGCGGTACGGTTCACTTCGTTATTCGTTCCTGTTGCAAATGCAGAGGTCGATACCCCATTGATGATGATTGCAGATGCCGCCAGAACGGTTGAGGACTGGGTTGCACCGCCAACCAGTTGGGTTGCGTTGATCCGAGCCGTCACACCGGACTGTTCGCTCACCTTGTTGATCGCGGCGGCGATGGCGATACCGGAACCTGCGTTGTTGCTGCTCGACGCAGTGTCATCGGCTGCACGTGATGCACCGACTGAAACATTGTTGATCAGCAGGTCACCCGCCACCAGAGCATTGATCGTGGTGCCGCCCTGCTTGACCGAAGTGGTCGACGCCGAGTTACCGGCAAAACTGCCAGCCACCAGGCCGGCATTGGCGATGTTGCCGGTGGCAGAACCATCGCCACCGGCCAGTACTACGATCGTCGCACCCGTGCGCGAGCTGAGTGTGTATCCACCTTCATAGGTTCCCGCAGCCGTAACACCGGTCGCCGCTGCAGTCACCGTCGTCAGGCCAACCTGGATGTTGCGGCCATCTTCGGCCACCAGTTGCACACCCGAAGCATTACCGCCGGTGTCGATCGCGGTCACACCAGTCTGCTGGCTTTTCGCGTTAATCGCGGTGACCACCGCTGCTCGACTGGTATCAGCTGCAGCAGTCGTGTTCACAGCGATGGCCACGCCGTTGATGGTGATCGTACCGGCGAGTACTGCTGCGGTCTGCGAGGTACCTGCGACCTCGTTGGTTGCAACCTTGGCAATCACACCGGTCTCTTCGCTATGACGGTTCACAGCGGCGACTTTCGCAATCGCGCTGGCTGCATTGTTATTGCTGGACGCCGTATCATCGGCTGCTGCTGATGGGGAAATCGCGACGCCGTTGATCAACAGGTCGCCATTGCCGATGGCACTGGCATTACCCACTGCGCCAACACCAGTACCGGCACCGGCACCAAGTTTGTCGACGGTGACCTTGTTGATCGAGAACTCGACCGTCTCGCCAACCTGGGTTCCGATCTGCACAGAAGTCTTCAGACTGCCGTCCAGCAGCTTCTTGCCGTTGAAGTTGGTCTGTTCGCTGACCCGAGCGAGTTCGCCAACGAGCTGTTTGGCTTCTGCATCCAGCGCCTGACGATCCGATGCGGAGTTTGTCGCGTTGGCGGATTGCAGAGCCAGTTCTCGCAGTCGCTGCAGAGATTCGGTCATGGCGCCCAAAGCGCCTTCTGCGGTCTGCGCCATGGAGATACCGTCGTTGGCATTCCGTATGGCGACACCCAGTCCACGCACCTGCGCCGTGAAGCGGGTGGCAATCGCGAGGCCGGCTGCGTCATCGCGAGCACTGTTGATACGAAGACCGGACGACAGGCGGTTAAGCGCCTGCAGGCTCTGTGCCTGGGTCGTGTTCAGGTTACGCTGCGCCGTCAGCGAACCGATGTTGGTATTGATAATCTGAGGCATTCGAATTCGCTCCGTTGTCTGTATTCAGGCTTTTGACCCGTTGGGTCCTGCGGTTGCTGGACACTCGTAGTCAGATAACGGCTGCAAAATGGGGAACTTTAGTGACGGCGATCACAAAACGTTGAACAGGGAGATCCGGCTGACACGAATGAAGGCCTGTTGGGCAGCTTCGAGTACAAAGGACTGAAAACTCAGGCGGCTGACTGCTTCGGCATAGTCGATATCCTGCACTTCGGACAACAGCGCCCGGGTCGCTAGATTCTGGTCAGCATGAAAGGACTGCGTCGCCGTTACCGTATTCAATCGGGCACCAACCTCGGATTGAACCTGGAGGATGTTGTCCGTGGCCTTGTTGAGGTTGCCCAGACTCTCCTCCATCAGCTTGCGAAATTTGTCCGGGCTCGTGTCAACGTCGATGTGTTTCAGCCCCTCCGCCAGATTGGCCACAGTCTGCAGCAGACTCTGGTTTTGTGTGGTGGTCACAGTAAAACGGTCACCTTCGGCGGGATGGCCGTCGAACTTGAAGCGCATACCCGCAACTTCGATCGGCGACCCGGGTTCATAGGCGACGTTCTGCAAGCCTTCGATCACCCTGCCGTCGCTGGCTCGACGGACGGTGAAATTGGTCAATCCGCCAGCTTCCGAAGCTGGTCTGAATTCCAGCAGGATGTTTTCCGGCAGAAACTGACTGAGCACTTCGGAATCTGTCACCGCAGTCGGAATAATTGCCGCATCGCCACGGTTGCCCGGTTGGCCGTTCACCTGGAATGACGGGCTGACTGCGGGGATATCCATGAACACCTGCTTGCCAGGATCGCCGATCGGCAAATACAGCGTACGATCGATCTGCAACTGTCTCTGACCTTCATCACCACGATATCGCACGGTGGTACCGTCCACTTCGAACGGTGATGTAGCACCCTTGTTGCCCGCGAACAGGAATTGTCCATCTGTGCCCCGCCCATTCATGAGTTCCTTCAACTCCAGGAGGCGTTCGTCGATCTCGGCGGCGACAAACTGTCTATCTTGCGATGTCAGTCCCGCGCCACCCGCCTGCAACGCGAGTTCCTGTACCCGCTGGACGATGTCGGTGACACGTTTGAGCGCGCTTTCTTCCAGCGATAGCGCCGTTTCTGCAGCATCTGCATTGCGGATGAAGGTCTCCCGCTGCTCGATATCGCGTTTGAGTGCAATGATCCTGGCTGCGCCAACCGGATCATCGCTCGCCCTGACAATCCGGCGGCCGCTGGCGATCTGTTCCTGGGTCGCCGCCAATTCACGATTGAGGCGCTGCATGTCGGTAACACCAGACTGCTGGATTTGAGCGGTAGATATACGCATGGGTTACCTCATCGAACTGCGTCGAGCAGGGTGTCAAAAATTTGTCGCGCGGCAGCGATGACTTGCGCGGACGCGTTGTACGCCTGTTCAAAGCGGATCAGATCTGCCGCCTCTTCATCCAGATTGACGCCCGATACGGAATCCCGTGCGGCCACCGATTGTTCCAGCAAAACCTGCGCAGCTTCCCGCTGCACATTGGCTTCGCTCTGGACATTACCCACGTCCTGAACAATCAGCGCATAAGCCTCGCCGAACGAAACCGGTGGATCGCCAAGTACCGCTGCGGCGGAGAATCCGGCCAGCACCAGACCGTTGCGGTTGTCGCTGGTAGCATCATGGTTAAAGCTCACACTGAACTGGTCACCTGCTGCAGGCTGGCCGGTGATCGACAGACGGAAGCCGAACCCGGTATCGACATGGGCTGGTCTGGTTGTGAACAACCCCAGGCCATCACCTTTGAGACTGATGCCGGGTGCCAACTGGCTCGTCACAACACCGCCGATGGAAACGTGTTTGTAACCTGTCGGTCCTGCGCCGTTGACCACCAGTGATTGGCCCTGCTGGTCCCGCACTGTGATGGAATCGGTCGGATCACCTGCAACGTGCAGCGCTATGTCATTGCCGTGCACATCGGTCAATCGCAGACGTGTGCCATCAGAGCGGGCAGTGATGCCGTTTTTCGCCAGCACCTGATTGGCGTTGATATCGTCCGCCAGCTCGTTGAGCGAAGTCGGCTCGGTAAAACTCTGTCCGTTGATGACCAGCACCATCGAGGTATTGGTGTTATCAGTCGCTATCCCCGTGATCTCAAGCTCGGTTACGGCCCGCGCCTGGACGCCGCTGAGCGCACCCAGTGTATGGGCAATTTCCCGAGCGCTGGATGCTGGACCCCAGCTAACAGACTGATTCTGCAGGGCTGTACCCGTGATCGGGTCACGGTAGGAAACCTCAACCGAGCCTGCTGAATAACGGTTGCCATCTGTACCCAAATCCGGCGTTGTCGATGCCACCAGTGGCAGGGCACCCACAGAGGACCCAGACATGGAGACCAGTCGGTCACCATCGTCAGGCAGGGAGGGTCGTGAACTGCCAGGGACATAGGTAAGACTGCGCAACGGCGGTACAAAATGGCGTGGTGAGGAGGGGTCGGAGTTGTCCATCACATCGTAAGTGGTCGATGAGGTGAAGACGATCCTGAGTGGTGGCACCAGATTGCCGGGTTGGAAAAACGGGTGCGAGCGATCATCAACAGCGTTCAAGACCAGCCCGCCACTGCCAGCATTGCCCGTCGCGGTATCCAGTCTGATCGGCGCCGCCAATGCCAATCTGGCTGGGTCCTTGATGGCCAGTGACAGCGCGCCGGCCATGTTACGAGTCGGTTCGATGGCATACCGATTGCCTGGGTTGAATATCGCTCCGGTCAGCCGGATGCGAATCCCCTCGAACGCGATCTCCTGGGAATCGGACCCATCGAGTACACCTTGTGCAACCAGTTCCCCGCCATCCCGGCGATGAACTGTAAAGGCACCGGGGACCTTTTCAGCAAAGACGAGCTCATAGTCCGAACCGGTCAGACGATCCGGAGAGTCGATAAACACATCCACTGCGCTATTGGGTGTTTCCTTGTTGCCCAGCTGTGGTTTGGCACGATCCAGTGTCATTGCGGGCGCATTGATTTCCCCGAAGAACAAGCCACCAAACGCGCCGCGTAAATCCAGACCTTCAGCATGCGAATTGTTGACCTTTTCAGCTAGCGCCGCTGCAATTCGGCCCAGTGCATTACCAGCCTCTCGAAGCGTGGTGTCCCGAAATCTGAGCATGCCGCCGAGGTCACCACCGGTGATCGACGAGGTGATCACCTGACCGCGGGTGCCAACGTCGCTGCGCAACAAAATCCCGGCGTCTTCCGTGAGTTCAAGTCGTGCGGGGCCCGACCCAAGTACCAGGGGCAAACCCTTGCCAATGAAAACATTCATCTGGCCAGCTCCGGCATCAACGGTACTGACGCGGACATGCTCCGCCAATTCACGCAGCAGCTCATCCCGCTGATCGAACAGTGTGTTGGCAACACCGCCATTTTTACTCTGATCAAGTCCACCAAGACGCTCATTGATGGATGCCAGACTCGTGGCGAGTTCATTGACCCGTTTCAACGCACTACCGAGCAGCTCATTGACGCCTTTTTCCTGCTCCAGTATCCGTTGGTGCACGCTGTTGAACCGCTGCACCAGCGATTCGGCTTTACTCAGAACGATTTGCCGGTCAGGTAGCGAGGCAGGACGCGCGTTGGCACTATGCAATGCATCGAAGAAACCGGTGATCGCCTCATCAATCCCGGCACCTTCGCCGAAGAACAAACCTTCAATCTGTTCCATGCGAGTGGCAAAGGCGTCCACGTCAGAAAAATTGGCTTGATCCGAACGCACCTGGCGCACACGATAGTCATCTGCAATGCGTTGAATTGAATCCACCCGAGCGCCTGCTCCAGAGAACGTCAAAGCACTGCCAGAACCCACCTGCGCAATGACCTCGACACGTTGTCTCGAGTAGCCAGGTGTATTGGCATTCGTGATGTTCTGACCGGTAACCGCCAGTGCCTGCTGATTGATGCGTACACCAGCCACACCGATGCCAAGCAGATCTGCCATCACTGACCTCCAGTCAGGCTGATGATCGAACGAGCAACAGCGACAATCTTGTCCGCATAGCCCGGATCAGTGGCATACCCACCCTTCTGCAGGCTATCGGCAAACTTGCGCACCTGCGCAAGAGCATCACCACCAAATTCTTGCGCCGAGGAAAACAAGGGGCTGTACCGCGAGCTGCTACGCAGCACATCAACATAGTCGCCGACAGCGCTCTGTAATGAGTCGTACACTCGAAAAGCTTCGGTCTTGTCCAGAAATCGCCCACCCTGGAACTCGCGTGTGGCGGTATGTACCGCATCGCCATTCCATCCGGTTGCCTTGATGCCAAACAAGTTGAAACTCGAATTGCCCGCCTCCGTCGTGATGACCCGCTTACCCCAACCCGTTTCCAGGACCGCCTGGGCGAGTACACCGAGCTTCGGCAATGGCGTACCTTCAAGCGCCCCTTCCAACGCACTCGATAACTGCAACAAAAAGCCGCGACGATCGGTTTCATCCTTGCCATCGGTGGACATTTCTCTAAAAACGCCATGTGACATCGTGGAACTGGATTGCGAGACTCCGGAGCGATGTTCGACAGCCCCGCTGCCGGGTGCTGGATTGATCTCGACATCCCGACGCACGGGTGCACTCTGACCTGACAACTGTCGTTCGATGACCTCAGCAAGCCCGATGCCACCAGAATTGGACAGGCTCACCGCCATTTCGCCATCCAGCATCTGCTGGTGTGATTCCATCGCCGGACTGCTCAAATAGCTGCCTTCCCCAAACCCTGCGTTGGCATCGCGCATGCTTTTCAACCACATGTGCAGGAAAACGGACTCGAACTGTTTGGCAGCTTTGCGCAGCGCCTCTGGCGAGTCCGACGTCGGCTTCGCCTGCAGACCCTTGTAGTCCGTATAAGTCTCCGGACCAATCGCCGAAGTCCCTCCGAAACCGCGCAAATCCGAGCCTTGCATCAGATCACCACAAGTTCCGCCTGCAATGCACCTGACTCACGCAGGGCTTCCAGGATAGCCATCAGGTCACCAGGCGCCGCGCCAACCTCGTTGACGGCAGTCACGATATCCTGCAGCGCTACACCAGGCGCAAAGTAGAACATGCGATTGGCTTCTTCAGTGGCTTCAACATTGCTCTCCGGTACAACAACGGTTTCGCCCTCGGAAAACGGTGCCGGCTGACTGATACCAAGACTCTCGGCAATGGTCACCGTCAAACTGCCATGGGTTACGGCAGCAGGCGACACTCTGACCTGAGCGCCGATGACGATGGTACCGGTACGCGAGTTGATGACCACACGCGCTGGACCATCGTCTGGCGTGATGGTGATACTTTCGAGTTCACTGACAAAAGCGATACGCTGCGATCGGGTAGCCGGGGAGCGCACTGCGATCGACGCCGAATCCAGTGGCTCAGCCACATCCGGGCCAAACACTGCATTGATTCGTTCAACCAGGCGACGCGCCGTGGTGAAATCAGCTCGGTGCAGATTAAAGACGATGTGGCTGCCTTCATTAAATCCATCCGGCGCCGCCAATTCGACATTGGCGCCACCAGGAATTCGTCCGACACTCGGAACGTTCACGGTGATGGAAGAGCCATCAGCCCCTTCAGCACCAAAACCACCCACGACAAGATTGCCTTGCGCAACCGCGAAAACTCGACCGTCGAGCCCTTTCAGCGGCGCCACCAGCAGCGTACCGCCACGCAGGCTCTTGGCATTGCCAATCGATGACGCGGTGACATCGATGCGCATCCCGGGTTTCGCAAAAGCCGGCAACTCGGCATGCAGAGCAACAGCCGCCACATTCTTGAGCTGGGGTGACGAACCTGGTGGCAGCTGGATGCCAAATTCACGCAACATGTTGTTAAACGTCTGAATGGTGAACGGAGTCTGAGTAGTCTGATCACCGGTACCACTGAGTCCGACAACCAGCCCGTAACCAACAAGCTGATTGGAACGAACGCCGGAAACATCGGCCAGATCTTTCAATCGCTGCTCACTCGACGCCTGAACGGCGTAAGCAGCAATGAGCCATGTCAATACCAACCATCGGCTCAGCATCTGCAGACTCCTCGATCAGAAGGGAAATAAAGGATTGAAGAAAAATCGTGTCAGCCAACCCGCCTTGTTACTGTCCGCCAGTTCACCCGTGCCGCTATAGGCAATCCTGGCATCGGCCAGTCGAGAGGATGAAATGGTGTTGTTGCCGTCAACATCTTCAGGTCGGACCAGGCCACTGACACGGACAAACTCCTCACCCCGGTTGAGCTGCAGCCACTTTTCGCCCTGCACCTGCATCAGTCCGTTGGGCAATACCCGAGCGATGACCGCAGTGATGGTGCCATCAAGGGAGTTGCTTTGATCACTTTCAGCATTGCCTTTGAAATCGTTCTCAGACTCGACGCTGGTGAGTAGATCACCGGCGCCGGAGCCTTTGATCAGACTGCCAAGCAGGCGTGGATTGCCAAGCTCCGCCGCAGTCTCTTTCCTGATGGCCGTTTCTGCAGACTTTGACGATGAGGTTGACTCCTCCAGACGAATGGTCAGCAGATCACCGACCCGAAGCGCCTTCCGATCGGCAAACAACGCCATCGATCCACTGGTTGGCAACAGACTGCCATTTGACGCAGGTACTGCAACGGGAACGTCAGGATAGGTCGGGGAATACAGCGGTTCCGGCCTCGACGGTTGTACCTGGACACATCCAGCCAACACGACCAGCGGAACAAGACCAACGATCATTCGCCTGCGCATTACAGATTCTGCGTCACGAACTGGAGCATTTGATCGGCAGTCGAAACCACCTTTGAGTTCATTTCATAAGCTCGCTGTGTCGCCACCATGTTGACAAGTTCTTCAACGACGCTGACGTTGGATGCTTCCAGATTGCCTGAGAGCAATTCACCCGCACCGTTTTCACCAGGCGCACTCTGCTGTGCCGCTCCGCTGGACGCGGTTTCGATATAGAGATTGCTACCCATGGATTGCAGGCCGGCAGAATTCACAAAGGTGGCCAACTGGATGTTGCCGATCTGGATCGGTGTTGCGCTGCCGGGCTGCGTGGTCGTAACCGTTCCATCCTTGCCGATGCTGACTCGCAGCGTATCAGCAGGAACCGTGATGGCGGGTTCCAGGACGTAACCCTGAGAGGTGGTCAACTGGCCATCCTGATCCAGATGTAACTGGCCGTTACGCGTATAACCAACGGTTCCATCAGGCAGGGACACCTGGATGAATCCATTACCGGTTATGGCAACATCCATATCATTGTTGGTGGTTTGAACCGATCCAACGGCGAAATCTTTCTGGGTGCCAGCAACCCGAACACCGGTGCCGAGCTGAACCCCATTGGGAATGGTCGTACCTTGTGTGCTCAGAGCCCCTGGCTGCTCCTGGATCTGGTACATGAGGTCTTCGAACACAACCCGGTCCTTCTTGAACCCGACGGTCGATACGTTGGCCAGGTTGTTTGAAATGGCCCTAAGCGCGGTATCCTGCGCGGCCAATCCGGTCTTGCTGACCCACAATGCTGGTTGCATGTCGTCTCCTTGGTATCCGTACGCTGCCCAGATGCGATCTATCCATCAAACATCCGGGCCGTTCGACAGCTTGTTGTCGCCTGGTTGATCGATTCGCGACAACATTCCGCTCCATTCAAGCTTAGTCAGGATTCCGGAGTCTGCCGCGAATTGGCAGATCTTGTAGGAGCGATCTCCTGATCGCGAACCAGTGTCAGCGATCTGCACGGCGTTGGACTCCACCTGTTTTATGATCAGTTCCCTTAGCCGATCTGCAGCAGTCGCGCCGCCGCTTCATCGTTTTGCTGCGCCGTCTGCATGAGTTTGACTTCGAGCTCGAACTGGCGGGCAAGACTGAGGATGGAGGTCAGTTCATGCACCGCGTTGACGTTACTCGATTCCAGAAAACCTGATTCGATCTTCACGCTCTCGCTTCGACCTTCCTTCTCACCATCCTTCCGAACCATGTTGCCCATCGCATCCTTGACCAGTTCACCCGGCTCCGGATTGACGAGCTTGATGCGCCCTACTTCCACCAGCGTGTCAGGTGCCTGGCCTTGTGGTTGCACAGACACCGTTCCATCGGCGCCGATGTGCACAGAGGTAAATGGTGGCAAGGCGAGTGGGCCACCATCACTCAGCACCGGTAACCCATCGCTGCCTGACAACTGGCCGAACGCATCCACCTGAAGTTGCCCGTTGCGGGTGTATGCCTCGTTGCCATCCGGCATCTGCATCGCGATCAGTCCGGTTCCGGCGATCGCAATATCGAGATTGCGACCGGTGTGTTGTTTGCTGCCGCTGGATAGGTCCATGTGTTCGATCTGGCTCACGCCATAGGCGCGAGCCGGATGACCCTGCCCTTCCACCCAACGGGCTTCGGAGCGCGCCAGATCCGCACGAAAACCAGTGGTCGACACGTTGGCCAGGTTATTTGCATGCAAAGCCTGCGCCCTGTCGATGTGTTTGGCACCAACGCTCGAGATATAGAGCAGACGGTCCATTACAGGTTGATGATCGTCTGGGTGATTTCATCGGACGTGGAAATGGTCCGGGCATTCGCCTGGAAATTCCGCTGCGCGATGATGAGACTCACCAGCTGTTCAGACAGATCAACATTGGATTCCTCCAGCGCCCCGGCATTGATGAGGCCCAGTGATCCAGAACCCGGTGCGGCTATGATCGGGTTACCTGACTCGCTGGTTTCCACCCACGAAGAATCGCCGATGGCACGTAAACCCTGGGCGTTGGTGAAATTGGCCAGTGCAACCTGTCCGAGCGGCTTGGTCAGGCCGTTGGAGAACCGTGCTGACACCGTACCCTCTTCATCGATGGCAACTCCAGACAACTCACCGGTGCTGTTCCCATTCTGTCGTAATGTATTGACCGCAAAATTGCTGCCAAACTGAGTTGAATTGGTCAGCCGGATTTCGAAATTGGAGCTGGTCGGCGGATCAGGGATTGGCAGTGCTCCGCCACCCAGTACATTCTGTGGACCGACCGCACCATTGGGATTGCCTTGAGAGTCAAGCGGTGACCAGTTCGAAACCAGTACGGAAGAAGACGAAAGACTCAAGGTGCCGTCCGGGTTGAACTGAACCGGAAACGCCGCTCGAGTCGCAATCGTGTTGGACGGTGGTGGCAGGTTCGGGTCCGGATCGCCGATATCCTCGCCGTCGACGAGGGTGTACATGAGCCATCGATTAGCTTCCTCACCAGCCACGCCCGGAGTAAATCGTTCCTTGACGAAGAACATCGATAGTGTGTGGGGGTTGCCCATGCTGTCGAACACCTTCACCGACGTCGCCGCATTGTAGGTGTTCTGGTTGTCCGGGTTGAAGGTATTGAGTTCAAACGGCTCGAACGCCGCCTCATTGAGAATGCCAAACACGTTCGTGACCGCCGGCGCCGCATTTGCCATCGTGATGCCTTCTTCCATCGACAGCTGCACGGCGCCACCAATCACGGCAACTGATGTGCCAGTAGTATCAAGCTCAGCTGGCAAGCCCTGTGGACCGGCTACCTCAATGGTATCGGTCGGACCACCGGCGATCGCAAACACCAGATCGGTGCCCACACGATCATTGACCACGAGATCACCGTTAGTGTCGATCACTGCTGTAGCCGTCGCGATTCCTGGGAGAGCACTATTGATGGACGAAGCCAACTGCTGCAGATTATTCCCCGTCAATGGCACGCCGTTGAGGGAGACCTGCAAGCTGCCAGACACGTTGTTGTAAGTCGTCAACGGGATGCGCGCGGTAGTCGAAGCGGTCGCCGCAACGCCAGGAACGGCAGGGGAATTGAAAATCGAGGCAATCTCCGCTGCCGAGGCGCCTTCGGGAATCGTCACCGGTATCGAGGTTGCATCGGGATAGGCGACCTCTACCCGTTGCTGTGCATATCCATTGCTGGCTCCCGCCACACCTGGCAGCGAAACACCGGTTTCGAGGAAGAGCGCCAGCACCACGTCGGACTCGGCGACACCATTGTTGGAAGCATCGATGCTGGTGACACCGATGGTTGACTGCTCACCGGGGATCGTACTGAAAAACTGGATGCGTCCAGCATTGTCCGGGTCTTCACGCACATCGACAGCGATGCCTGAGGCGAGCAGTTCATCACGAATATCGGGGATGAGAGAAGTTGCATTCGTGAAGTTCTTGTCCAGCGTAATCCTCGCAGTGCCATTGTTGCCGGAGCTGTTCTGCAAGGTGACATCAAACGTCGCGGAACTGCGAAGACCAGATGCGCCAGTCGCTGTAGAACCTCCATACGGGTTGGCGTTGAGGGAGCTTGAACCTGCCGTGCCACCCTGACCCAGCGCGATACCACCCAGCACAGCTTCGACATTGGCCTGGGTAACACCGGTACCAAAGACCGCACTGTCGGTGGGGTCAATCGTGACAACCGAACTTTCGCCGGTATTCAAGGCATAAAACTGCAGACGTCCCAGCGCCAGGGGGTTCTCTCGCACATCCAGTCCTCTGCCAGTACCGGCCAGATCGTCCCGGATCTCGCTGATCAGGTCCTGCAGCGTGTTGATCGGAGAGTCCAGATTGACGGTGAAGGAGCGGTTCTCCGCGGGCACACTGGATCCGGCCAGTTGAACCACAAAGGAACTCGCGGCAGCGCCTGTGAAGTTGAAGGGCACCAGCGCGGCCCCTGCGTTCACCGAACTATTGGTATTGGTGCTGAAATCGAAGGGTGTTGGTGGTCCTGCACTCCTCAGTACCGTAGGCGTTGATGTCGGCAAGCCCAGCCTGGCAAATCCCACCGCGGCACCAGTGGTGGTCAGGCGTTGACCAAAGGTGGAGAGCACTTCACTGCGTGAGTCCAGGTTGACCGCCGCTTCAACGAGGGAGGATGGTTTTGGCCGCAGGTTGGGGATGGTGACCTGCAAGTCGCCGAGCAGCCCCGACAACGAGCCGGTGGTATTTGCAGCGTAACCCTGCACACGAGCGCCACCACCCGTCACAATGAACCCTTTCGCGTCCACGCCGAAAGCCCCGGAACGCGTGAAGGACACGGAGCCATTATCGGAGGTGACAAAAAAGCCACCGCCATCAATCGCCAGATCCAGATTGTTGTCGGTGAAGGAGATGGTGCCCTGATCAAATTGCTGGGCGATGTTGGCAAGCTTCACACCACTACCAATACGGCTGGTACCGGTACCCTGCAGGCTCGAGGCGTAGATATCCGAAAATTCCGCCCGGCTGGATTTGAAGCCGGTAGTGCTGGCGTTGGCTATGTTGTTACCGGTGACCGCCAGATCACTGGATGCTGCTGCCAATCCGCTTAACGCAGTGTTGAAACTCATGTTTTTTGCTTCTCCCTGTGCGGCGTCGTGCGCCGATTACAAATCCTGTTGTTGTCGCCGCGGATGCAGCGGCTAGAGAACTTCCTTGATGTTGGCGACCAGCATCGAATCACCGCTCGCCAGATTCGCCACCGCGCCTTCAGGCCTGATCGATACACTGACCACGCGGTCCGGCATCTCGACGTCAAATTCGCGCGACTCACCGTTGACCGTATTGAACGCCCTGACTTTATAAATGCCGGGTGGCGCATCCTCTCCATTGCCGAGCGATCCATCCCAGCCAAACCGGACCGTACCGGCTTCACGGGCACCAAGATCAATCGTCTCGACCGTATTACCGGTCGCATCGGCAATTTCGACAACCAGATGTCCTGAGGTTTCCGTGTTGTTCACCGAGCCAATGAAACCACCACCTTCCATCAATACTGTATCTGTCGGTACCATGACTGATCGTCCCACCATGCTGGCGGCGCTTAGCGTCAGGCTGGCCTTGAACGCACTGGCCATGCCCTCCATGGATTCGTTGAGGTTCTGGATACCTTCAACACTGGAAAACTGCGCCAGCTGCGCAACGAACTCTTCATTCTTGGCCGGATCCAGCGGGTTCTGGTTGCGGATCTGTGCCAGCATCAACTCCAGAAAGGCAGTTTTGCCTAATTCTTCGGCCTTGTTGGTGCCGCGATTGGAAGACTGCAACTCAGTCAATGATCTCAACCCTGCGATTTCCATCAGCTTCGCTCCGTTAGCAGCAGGTTATTATCTGCAACCTGTTAGCGTCCCATGCTCAGCACTCGCTCAGCGAGCGTGCGCGCGGTGTTCATCATTTCGACGTTGATCTGGAACGAGCGACTGGCAGAGATCATGTTCGACATTTCTTCTACCGGGTTCACGTTCGGGTAAGCGACATAGCCGTTTTCGTCGGCATAGGGATGATCCGGTTCGTAGCGAATGTTGAGTGGTTTGTCACTCTCAATCACACCCAGAACCTGCACGTTGTTGCCTTCCGCTGCGCCGTCTTCGGAAGGCAGCGGCAATTGGCCACCTGCAGCAGTTTCCAGTTCGGCCGCAAACACCGGATAACGGGCGCGATACGTGGCTTCGCCTGGAGGCGCCACGCTTTCCGCGTTGGCAAGGTTACTCGCGGTGGTATTGAGACGGACCGATTGCGCAGACATGCCGCTGCCAGCGATTTCAAAAACACTTAACAATGACATGCTGCATCTCCCTGCACCGGTGTCCGTTCACTGAAGGATTGACCCAACGACATTACCACTTCGGTCGGCATCGTTACTCTCCCTTGATCGCCGTAACAAGGCTTCCAAATCGGCCATCGACAAACCGCAGACTGGCGAGAAATCGCATGTTGTTTTCGGCAAACTTGGTTTGTTCGGTCTGCACATCAACAGTGTTGCCATCCAGACTCGGCATCAGAGGCACCCGATACTGCACGTCGTATCCACCCTGACCGTCTGCTGTGTGCGTGATGTGCGCGTTATTGGTACCGGACAAAGAGGTCCGCATGTGCTGTCCTGTCATTTGCTCCGCCAGTACCGCCTGAAAATCGATATCCCGCGACTTGTAGCCGGGCGTATCCGCCTGGGCGATGTTTCGTGCCAGCAGACTAGTGCGTTCCGAACGCAGCGTCAGTGCCTGCGGCTGCAGGCCCAGAGCGTTGTCGATGCTGATCTTCATGCAACCTCCTGTCCGTTCGAACCTGTACTGACAAGCTCGTCGAATCCATTCCGCGTTGAGTCTGCAACAGACATGCCAACACGGGTTTACTGCGGAAAACATAGCAGAGGCTAAAGATTCTGCACTTCCGGCCGAAGGGCATCCGGCCAAAGTGCATACGACCCGGCAGAAGTTGGCCGTCGGGCGGTGGTTGATTGCCGCGCGCCAACCCCTCCTTTTCCACGCCTGTGCTTTACTGCAGCTATGACAAAAATCCCCACGTGTGCATGGTTCTGCTTGATCTTGATGACCTTCGGCCACGCACCGTTTACGTTTGGCAGTAAAGTTGTGCAGGCCGAGGTGGAACGTGTGTTGCTGGCCCAGGCACGCAAAACCTGGCCAGATGCCACGATTGAGGTAGAGGCCAGGATTGATCCCCGATTGCGTTTGTCCACTTGTTCGGACCTCGAGGTAATGCTGCGCGGACAACACCAGGTTGGTCGGGTCCATGTCGCCGTACGCTGTGGCGAACCTCAGGCCTGGTCTGTCTACTTGCCCGCCGATGTCAGGGTATCGGCTCCCGTGCTGGTCGCCGCTCGACCTCTGCTTCGTGGCCAACAGCTCACCGCCGCAGATATAAAGGAAGCGATAATGCCGTTGAACGGTCGCGCCATGGCACTGGGCAACCGGCAGTCCCTGCAGGGCTTGTCGCCAAAGCGACCTATCGCGGAAGGCACCGTACTCACCCTACCCCTCTTCGCCCAGGCTCGCGCCATCATCCGGAATGATGTCGTCAGGATTCTTTCCGGATCTGGGGTGGTTCGCATCGAGACCAAAGGCAAGGCTATCGATGGTGGTCAGATCGGTGACCAGGTCATGGTTGAAAATCTGACGTCGGGCCGCCGTGTTGCCGTTTGGATTGTGGGTCCAGGACTCGTCAGCACACGACCAATAGCCCGCACTATTCATGAATGACCTACTGCGGGCGTCGATAGCAGCGAAAACACTGGGCGTGCTCCCTCCGCGTGCTCGACGTGCCGTCAAGCACGCCTGCGCGCGCGCAGGTACCGCCACCCAGCGTTTTCACGACTCTCGACGCCCTCGCTACGATCCATCATGAATAGTGCGGGCTAGAATCATTGTGAGATTACACAATGTTCACAAATCCGAACTAAAGTAAGTTCAGTGCCGGTCGATTACGACTACAGGTCATCAGGTATTTCGCAACCATGGACATCCAGAACCTAACTGCATCACAACTTCGTGACCGTGCGATCGCGCAAGCGAACCAGCGCGCGGCTGCACCGAGCACCTCAAACGCAGGCACCGCCGAGCGATCTGTGGTGGATGTGGAGTTGTCCTCGGTGGCCCAAACACTGCGCAGTATCACTGAAGATGCCCGACCCCCATTCGACCAAGCTCGTGTTGATGCCATTCGAAGCGCTATTTCGGAAGGTCGTTACCACGTTGATCCGCAACGTCTTGCGCAGAACTTCATGCGTATAGAATCAGAACTATTTCAATAGGTTATGGACAAAAAGCAGGAACTGGACGTGACCTCTCTCGAAACCCGGGTCACCGCTCTGAAAGAGCTGTTCTCTCACCTCCTGGATTGCCTGGAAAACGAACGATCCGCGCTGCGCACACGCTCGTTGAATAACCTGCACGATGCCACCGAAGCCAAGGCTCGCGCCTGCGCCAGCATTGAATCTGCGCTGGGTGCCCTCGGTGCGCCGCTGGCAGAACTGATTGAGCAAATGGATGCTGCGTCACGAATCCGCCTTGACACACTTCACATGCAGGTGCGGGAACTGGCACGAGAAGCTAAAGATTCCAACGCAGTTAACGGAAGGATCATTCACCGCTCGCAACAATCAGTGCGGGATCTGATCAGCATCCTCGGCGATAACCACCAAGATGAGTTGTATGGTGAACAGGGCGTATTCCGAATCAGTCATTCAAGCAGGGGCGGCGCTATCGCGCAGGCATAACCTGCTTCATTCGAGGCCGGCTCCCGCGCGGCCGATAGTCGAATCCGGCGAAAGATCCGCATGAACAAGCGCGGATTCCTGTCACTGGCTTCTGCAAAGAAACCCACACCACCGCCGATCACTGGCCAAACTGCCAGCGGGCGCGATTCCGGCTACATCAGTGATCTCGGCGAAATCGCCAACACCTTGCGCGCCTTCCGCGACCAGCGAACCGACCTTCGGCTGCGGCTTGGCAACACCGCAGACGAGATCCTCGCTCGCATACTCGATGTCGGTGAACGGGAAATGCTGATTGAGGACATTCGACCTCGAGCCGCCCTGTCCCTGCTCCGCGCTCGCTCCCAATTTTCGTTTGCGGCTCGAATGGATGGGCTGTACGCCTTCGCCGAGAAGGTCACCGTGCTCAGCCGTGAGGAGGAACGCGGCCTGCCATTCTTCCGGATAACGCTGCCGACCAGCATGCTCGTCCAACAGCGACGACGGGATGCGCGGATTCGACTTCCCATGCGGGTCACCACACGAGGTGCCAGTGTGGTATTGGAACGAGACCTACCCATGCTGGGCCGAATCGTCGACATTTCATCGGGTGGGTTGCGCGCTGAATTCGCGATCCAGGGCACGCTCCCCCGGCGTGACGAGGAAGTTCAGTTCTGCAAGATCACGATTCCGAATCTGTTGCAGCTCGTAAGTACTGCGGTTATCCGGCATGTTCGAATGGACGTCCAGCGACGTCTGTTCGAGTGCGGCATCGAGCTGAAGGAGATGCCTGTGACTGATCGACGCCGACTCGAACAGTTTGTGCAAAGCCTGTCGAAGGTCACGCAAGGTCGCTCCACAGAGTGATAGGCCAGAACTATTTCTCGTTATATCAATGTCCTGGAATCTGAGGATCGATCAGACCTGAGTTTCCTCGACCGGATCTTCATCGTCCTCCGGCAGCGGGTCAGTCAGTCGAAACGGAAAGCGTGGGTCGATCTTCACCGGCAATTCCGGGTACGTCTGTTTGAATCGTTCCCAGTCGGCGGCCGTATCGACATCCCACAGGAGGGGCAACGAGACCACTGATCTGCCGCTGATCTGGATCTTCTCAAGTGTCTTGGCATAAACGGACGATGTACCCCAGGGAATACCACGGAACAGGTCCGGTGCTGGTCGGCTCAAGCCTATCAATCCGTAGCCGCCGTCTTCTGTCGGTCCGATCACCACATCGACTTCTTCGAGTTGTGTAGCCGCCTCCCGGACATAGTTCGCGTCGATAGAGACGACATCTGACCCGACGATGATCACGTGTCGGCCGAACTTGAGGTGGGTATACGCCGTATGCCACATCGCAGCACCAAGATCGCCACCATGTTGTTGCCGGAGGCGTCCGTTCAATTGGGTTGCCCACTCACGACAACTGATGTAGTCCGGACTCCCCTGTATCCACAGCTCCGCGAACAGGCCTTTGGAGGTAACCGGTCGGATGCGTTTGACGGTATGCCGAACCAGCTTTTTGTATGCCCAGAACGCGTCGTCCTCGCCGATCTCTAGGGCCAGACGTTTTTTGACGGTACCCTCGACGGGTGCCCGAGCAAACACACAAATGACGGGTGTCATGTTGATCACGGCTTTGAACGCAAGCCACGATCGTTCGTTGATTGCACTGACTCCGGCTGCTTGGTCAACGGAGTTTTGGCAGCACGGTCATCCCTGATGTCTGCTCTGATGTCGACATAGGCACGAGCCAGCTTCTCGGCCGGTGTGCCCAGGAAATATCTCAATCTGAACCACGACATGAGCAGAATCGTCACCACCAATCCCCCCTCGTGCCAGCGGCGAGACGACGTGGTCAGTGTTACAGGCAAGACCTTGGGCCACATCAAACGGCGCAGTCGAGCGGACAGCTCGACGTCCTCCATCAGGGGTTGAACGGGCACGCCACCAACCCGATCGAGCAGTGCTCGATCGGCCCAGATACCTTGGTCGCCGGTGCAGATCCCGGTCAGGCAACTGCGCCAATGCATCATCAAAGCGACCATACGCATCCCCGGAAAATCCGGCTCGAATTGCAGTCGAAGCCTGCCCCATCCCGATGCCTGCGTGAGCACCCGTTCAAGGGCTTCAGCCGGCACACGACTATCGGCATGCAGCAGCCAGATGACCCGACCCCGACTCGCCTCGACGCCTGTGGCCAACTGGAGCCCCCGACCACGTTCCGACTTGACCAGCCTGACCGGCTGGCTCGCAACGACCGCGTCGAGTGCATCCTGACTCCCACCATCAACGACAATGACTTCGATGTTTTGATCGTTTAGCGCTGATGCCAGATCAGCCAACAGGCTGGCCAACGCAGGTGCGTCGTTCAGCACGGGTATGACGATACTCAGTCTCATGACGGCTACGCTATCAGATATTCCGGGTCGACCTTGTCAGCCATTGACCATTCGCACGGTGATCTGCGGTCCGGACCTCGTTATGGCAGCTTGCTGCCGCGCACCCGCCTCGCCCGCACTATTCATGAATGACTTACTGCGGACGCCACGGGCGTAGCGATAGCAGCAAAAACACAGGGCGTGCTCCCTCCGCGTGCTCGACGTGCTGTCAAGCACGCCTGTGCGCGCGCAGGTCCGCGCCACCCAGCGTTTTCACTACTCGCGACGCCCTCGCTACGATCCTTCATGAATAGTGCGGGCTAGCATCAGGAGCAGGTTCAGAGTTTGTTTCACGTTGATTGCCCCGTGCACGGTTTTGAAATGTTTTTTGAGGATACATCCACGGCAGCGTCGCTAAGAATTCCCTCCCCACGCACAAACTTACAGGAACAGGTATCAGCGCTCTGTGCGCCAAGTTACCCAGGTCATGTGCCGAACATTTCACCGCGGGACGACGATTTTCAGCAACTACTTTTGCGAAATCGTTAAGCACTCATTCATCTGGCATCAACTAGTGTTGATATGTTGATGCTGCCAACAAACCGTTGAACAGACCATTCGTGCAGCCAACCGAGGAGCTACTGATGCGCAACTTGAAGACCAAACTGCTTGTTACTGCAGTCCTTTCGCTTGGTATCGCAGGCACGGTTTCAGCCAACGATTATGGCCATGAGCGAGAACATCGAGAACTCAATGGGGAACATGGTCAGGGCCACTGGATTCTGGAAAACCGCCACGATGGAGTGCACGGCAGACTCGATGCCCGGCATGACGCAGCGCACGACTACAATCCCTATATGTCGCGTCGTGGCCACCGGCGTATGCATCGACAACTCGAACGCAGTCACGTGCAGCAGGATGACAGGTTGAATTGGCAGCACAACGGAATGCATCGTGGCCTGTATGACCGACACGATGATTATCACGGCTACCATGACCGCTACTGAATCTACTACGACCCTAATTGAGGGTCAGCGGCCGGTGACGTTCATGCGGCCGCGCTTTTGCCCGGATTGGGCGACGAGGGTTGCTGTGTGGTCACGCAGATCGTTGAACGCACGCAGATCGTTGAACGAAAGACGAGATGCTTTGACCACATCAAGCTTTTCCGCGGAATTGGGGAAACTGGAAATAAGTCGCAGGACAACACCGGCAGGAGCCCGCGCCCTACTCCAGCGCCTCTCTGCCCTTTCCAGTTTCGTCGTTCCCCCACCGTCTGCTACGACAAGCGCTGTAGCCCGCCGCAGATACTTGATCTCGTCAACCCGCCTTTCGACAGTCCAGAAGACCGATCACTCTCCGTCCTGACGCGGTTTGCAGACGTGTTGATCTTTCGCTACGCAAAAAACGCCTGAATGGACGGCCTCAGTTTCAGACCATCCCGATAACCCAGATCAATCAACGCCTGGGCAAACCTGCCGTCAAACAACAAGTAGCTGGGCATCCTCCACTCGTACCCCCAACCACCCACCGTTCTCAGGAACAGCCGAACGCCACGTGGCATCTGAATCGAATGGCGCGCAGCGACCACCCGCAGATCTTCAGAGGGTCGAATCACCATCACCCGAATCTGCCGCTTGTGAAGCGCACGACGGCGCCAGAACGGGATCGCCTCCAACAGGGTGTTGGTCTCTTCCAGCCTTTCGATATCGGTATTCAGATTCTCCGAGAACAACGAATCCAGGGTGTAGCCGGCAATCTCGGCGATCCCCGGTTGTGGCCCGCCGGCGTCACCTGCCAACAAGGATTCATTCCGCACACCGATTACCAGCACTCGGTCCGCGCCCATCTTGATCACCGGACTCAAGGGCTGCGTCATTCGCAAGCTGCCATCGACAAAGTACTCATCGCCAATGCGCTCGGCAGGAAACAGCAAGGGAAGCGCACTCGACCCAAGTAGATGCGAAACGCCAATTTCTGTTGCAACGCTGTGGCGCCTGCGTGTATGCCACGCCATCAGCTCTGGTCGCGCCTGGAAAAATGTTGTCGCCTCACCAGTGGAGTAGTTCGACGCAGTCACCGCAAGCCCGTCGATGATGCCGTGCTCCAGATGTCGCGCAACGGCTCCGTCGGACAGCATCTCCCGTTCCAGTAACTTGCGCAGCGGCGCGTTGTTGAGCAGCGACGCGGGCTTGCCGGTCCGGCGGATGAATGCCTGCAAGGCACTGTATTCCATCAAAAAAACATCATCCGCCCGCATCCCTGTCCAGAGCTGCTCCAGATGTCCTACGGCCGCGCGAAAGTCGTTGGCTCGCTGTGCAAGGCCCATCGCATTGATGGCACCTGCGCTGACACCGGCCAGGGTACGAAACGGCAGCGTATGACAATCCACCACACTGGCCAGCGCTTTCAGCACACCCACCTGGTATGCGGCTCGCGCACCACCCCCAGGCAGTACCAGCCCAGGCTCACCACTCAGATGTATCGTTGGAGCAGACGGACGTTCAGGCAAGCTGGCTTCTCACTTCACCAAGACAAGCGATCGTCTCCAGCGCAACACCCTGGTCAGCACTGATGTTGCGAACGATGATGTCGGTGTATCCAAGTTCCTTGAGGCGGCCGAATTGGTCAACAACTTCACTGATGGAGCCCACCGCCAACGCCTCCTCGGCAAAGCCGCGATAACCTTTCGCCAGATCGGCGGCCACCGCAGCACGCGCGCCTTCGCTGGTGCGCGCCACGCAGACGTCCCGGCGAATGGCACTGGCGCTACTGCTCCGGGCGTGCTCCGCGCAAGCCTGTCGATAAATATTGAGCGAACGCCTAGCGTCGTCGAAGGTCAGCGATGGCGATCCAAGCCAGCCGTCGGCAAGTCGTGCGGTTCGATTGATCGCCGGTACCGCAGCAGATCCTATCCATATTTCAACCGGTTCTGCGGGCACCGGATTGATGCGCGCACCGCGAATCGTCCAGAACTGATCGGCATCAACGGTTTCACCACGCCACAGCGAACGCATGATACGCAGCGATTCTTCGAACATGCCGACCCGGCGCTTGAAGTCGATCCCCATGCCGGCGCTTTGCGCAGCGTCACCACCCAGGGCGCACTGCAGAATAAATCGGCCGGGCATGATGGCCGCAAGCGTGCCGATCTGTTCAGCCAGCAGTACCGGATTCCACAATGGCAGCAGAAAGAGCGCACCCGCTGGCTTGTCTCCCCACTCAGCCAGCATGCGACCAAGGATCGGAACGTTCTGGTAGTACGCAGTCGGCGTGACGTGATGATCGCCGACAAACAGGGAATCAAGCCCGGCTTCGCGTGAGGCTTGCGCGCGCTCAACCATGATGCGTGCGCCAGCACGTGGATCCTGTACCCGATAGCTCGAACAAACGGAGATTCCGATGCGCACCTTGACCCCTGTTGCCGTGTTTGTGTCAAGACTACGCATCCGTGCGGACTCTTGGAATAGCCAACGCGATTGGCGATTGCTGAAGATCGCGATCAGGAGATCGCTCCTTCTATGAGGCGAACCATGTCAACACTCTCTAGTCGTTAATTTTTCAGCTTCGTCGTCCTCTTCTCATTGGTTGCAT
>JAYSTS010000100.1:0-20132 GCA_043719475.1 Gammaproteobacteria bacterium
TGTGGAAGCTGTGGTATACCTATGTGCCGACGCCGGAAGGCATGCGCTCGGAGATTGAAAAACGGCTGACCCGACAGGCAGAGGATTCCTGGCTGCCATTTGCGGTAGTTGATTCATCGTCTGGACAAACGGTCGGGATGACCAGTTTCATGAACGTCGATATTGCAAACCAGCGTGTGGAGATTGGTGGAACCTGGTATCGGCGGAGTGTGCAGCGGTCAGCGTTGAACACAGCCTGCAAACTCCTGCTGCTGAGCCACGCCTTTGAAAAACTGGACTGTATCGCAGTGGAGTTTCGCACTCACTTCTTCAATCATCAGAGTCGGCGCGCGATTGAGCGCCTCGGCGCGAAACTTGATGGCGTGCTGCGCAATCACCAGCGGGCGTCCAATGAAACGCTGCGTGACACCTGCGTGTACAGCATCCTGCCGAGTGAGTGGCCGACCGTTAAGGCGCATCTGGAGCATCAGCTCAGCCGACCAAGACCTGCGATGTAGGAGCGATCCCCAGATCGCGATTTTGAGATCAGTGAAGGAGCGGTCTCCTGACTGCGATCCTGAATTCAATGTAGGAGCGGTCTCCTGACTGCGATCTTTAAGGAGTTCAAGGAATAGACAGTCAGGAGACCGCTCCTTCTACAACTTGGTCCGCGCCGTCCTGATCGCAGCTTCCAGGATCGTGACAGGAACCCGCCCCTGCTCTGGACTGTCGTACAGACCCATGGTGGTGACCACCAACAAATTGAACGACGGTACGATCCAGATGCGTTGACCACCATTGCCCAGTGCTCCGATCCAGTTGACGCCCTCTGTACGTCCAAGCCACCAGAAGTAGCCATAACCGCTACCAGGCGCGCGCGGATCGGGTAAACCAATGTGTTCAGCCGTGATGGTGTCGATCCATGCAGCGGACACAATCTGTCGACCCCTGTATTGACCGTGGTCAGCCACTAACTCAGCGATTTTCATCATATCGGGAGCCGCGAGCCGAAGGCCGGAGGCGGCGCGTGGGACGTCGATGCGCTTCGACCAGCCATGCGCTTCAATGCCAAGCGGTCTGAACAGTTTATCGACTGCGTATTGATCCAGTGGCTTGCGCGCTACCCTGGCGAGTACGGCGCCGATCAGTGCGACGTCACCGCCTGAGTAGTGAAATTGTTCGCCGGGTTTGCTCACACGGGTCTGTGTCAACACGTGGCGTGTAGGGTCATCCGCCAGCTCCATGGCGATCTCTGAATTTCTCGGATCGGTATAGGGATAGGTGAATTCGTCCCAGAACCAGCCCGAAGTCATCGACAGCACGTGCCGCAGTGTCACGTCATGGGTAGTGGCCGCCGGGAGGTCGGTGTATTCCGGAAAGTAGGAGACAACGGGCGTATCGAGGCTCGTGATCAATCCATCCTGCATGGCGATGCCAACCAGCAGTGACACTACACTTTTGGTGACGGAGCGCACGTCATGCAGAGTGGTTGATGAGAAGTTGACGGCGCCAAGGTCTTTCCCGATGGTCTGGTCGTTGCCTGGAAAGTACCAATCGGCGAGCATCAGTCCATTGTGCTGGACGAGGACCGCATGAACGCCCGGCAACCTGCCGGAAACAATCTGTGGTCGTAGAGTATCGAGTGCGCTGGTGGGCTTGTCAGCGGCCATCAGCAGGCCGGTGGACAGGATGAGAACGCATGCAAAGTAGACTCGAAATGACATACCACTCCTGTTCTCGAGTTGGTGTGCTCACGATGTAGCGATCTCCTGATCGCGATTCTGAAATAAATGTAGGAGCGATCTCCTGATCGCGAATTCTTGAATCCCTTAACTATCGCGGTCAGGAGACCGCTTACAAGAGGCCCCCTCCCACAATCTCCCACAAGATAGAGCTTCCAAAGGAGGCCTCTCCCACAAGAGAGCAGTCCCTCAAGAGACCTGTGTCACCAAGCCTCTGCCGCCAGAGTAGGGCCTACCAGAGACCGTACTTCTGGACTTCAGCGCGGCCGACCACCATGTGGTGCACTTCATCCGGACCGTCGGCGAAACGCAGGTGCCGCATGTCGGTGTATAGCTCAGCCAGTGGAGTCCACTGCGAAATGCCTGTTGCGCCGTGGATCTGGATAGCGGCATCGATGATGGCGCAGACTTTCTCCGGCACCATGGCTTTGACCGCGCTGACATAGACGCGTGCTTCCTTGTTACCGAGTACGTCCATCGCCTTGGCGGCTTGCAGCACTGCAAGTTTCATCGCGTTGATTTCGATTCGTGCACGCGAAACCACTTCCAGGTTTTTTCCCAGCTTGATGATTGGCTTGCCAAAGGCTTCACGCGTTGCACCTCGCTTGACCATCAGCTCAAGGGCTATTTCCGCTTTGCCGATAGAGCGCATGCAATGGTGGATGCGTCCTGGTCCTAGGCGAACCTGCGAAATTTCGAAACCACGACCTTCGCCGAGCAGGATGTTTTCCTTCGGGACACGGACGTTGTTGAACCGCAGATGCATGTGGCCACGTGGCGCATGGTCGTGACCGAACACCTGCATGCCTTCGAGAATTTCGACACCCGGCCACGGCAATGGCACAAGGATCTGGGACTGCTGTCGGCTTGGCGCTCCGTTCGGGCTGGTTTTCACCATGACAATCATGATCTTGCAGCGTGGATCGCCCGCTCCGGAGATGTAGAACTTATCGCCATTGATGACCCACTCGTCACCTTCGAGCACAGCGCTGGTGCTGATGTTCTTGGCGTCCGAGGAGGGCAGGCCTGGTTCTGTCATCGCGTAGGCAGATCGGATTTCGCCGTTGAGCAGGGGCTTCAGCCACGTCTCTTTCTGCGCGGGCGTGCCGACACGTTCCAGTACTTCCATGTTGCCGGTGTCAGGTGCGCTGCAGTTCAGCGATTCCGAGGCCAAAGCGTATTTGCCGAGTTCCGCGGCGATGTAGGCATAGTCGAGGTTGGATAGACCTTCACCTGTTTCTGCATCCGGCAGGAAGAAGTTCCAAAGGCCTGATGCCTTGGCCTTGGCCTTGGCGCCATCCAGCAGTTCCAGCTGCCGCGGATGCCAGGACCAGCGATCAGTTTTTTCCTTGTGCAGACGGACGAACTCTTCCGTGATTGGTTCGACGTTGTCGCGGATGTGCTTTTTGACTGCGTCCATCAACGGCTGGGCCTTTTCCGACATGGCCAGGTTGAAGAGATCGGCGTCTAGATCGGACATGGCTTGTTCCCTCTGCTTGAGTGCTGATTTTTGTTTTGGGTGAGGGGTAGTCTGCCACGGCAGGCGCGCGGTGTGGAATCGACGTTGTCAGTCGGTCCCCAGAAGCACCTTCCTGGCGGCCATTTCGGCTTCGCTGAACGGCGTAAAAAAAAGGCTCCCCAGCGCGCATCACGGGTTTACCGTCCTCAAGCAGTAGTCTGCCTTCGGCTTCAGGGTAGTCCATGTAAATCTGACGAAGCGCAAGCGCTTCCTGATCGTTCAGCTTGCCCGGACCGAGTAGACCCCAGAGGAAGGACGCGTAGCGTACGCTGACATGCTACGACTTGCCGAGTTCGACCAGTTCTTCACACAGTTGTCGCTCGATCCTGTTGGCAGGAACCAGCGGGTTCTCTGGCCATGTGTCGTCCACATACACGATGATGTCCATGGATTCGATGTGGAGGTTGCTGTCATGAACCGGTGCCGGCACGACGAGGTTGGTTCTGGAAATGCGGGTGATGCAGGAGACTGATCTGCGCAAGGCGCGGCGTAATCTCTATGACGACGCTCTGGCGGTTTACTTCGCGCAGGAACCGGCGCTTGGCTGCGTCGTGTTCTGCACGGCGCCGGAGGAGGCGGCAGAGTATCCGCAGATCAAGGCGGTGTTGAAGCGTCATTGTCCGAGCTCGATCACATATTGGGTCGGCGCTTTCGTCAGGCTCAGAAAACGGGGCAATTCCCTGCGTCACGAAGCGCTGTCGTAGCCGGTCGCCTGGCACAAAGTGTGTTGCATAGCCTGGCGATTCGGGCACGAGCCGGTGAGTCGCGTCCAGCGCTCGCCCGATTCGCCCGTGAGGTGGTTGACTGGATGATTGCCTGACCAGACTCCTCGCTCGTCGGTGGATGTGCCCTACATCCACACCATCGTTACATCCACACCATCGTGATCCACTCTGCCGCCAGTGCAGGTTTCGGCTCGCCTTCGATCTCGATGGTCACATCGTTAGTGATCTGGATGCGACCACCACTCTGCTCTTCGACACCCTTGACGATGAACTTGCCACGAATTCGCTTGCCACTTTTCACCGGGGCCATGAAGCGGACCTTGTTGTAGCCATAGTTGACGCCCATCTTGGTCCCGGACACACCAGGCATCGCCTGATAGGCCATGACCGGCATCATGGACAGTGTCAGCAAACCATGTGCAATAGTGCCGCCAAAGGGCGTCATTTTCGCGGCCTCAGGGTTCACATGCAGGAACATGTGGTCTTCGGTCAGATCTGCGAACGCGTTGATTCTGTCCTGGTCGAGGCTGAACCAATCGGAGACACCGATTTCCTTGCCGGTGTAGGAGCGGACTTCGTCCAGGGTCATGGAACGGACGGGACCTTGCATGTTCGATTTTCCTGTTGGTTGGCTGCATGATGCGCGAGGGTGTATGAGAGTGTGCATGATTACCGGGGCGGGTACTCGTGCTCAAGTGAATCGTTTTGTTCAGGGGGAAGCAGCATGAAGCTCAATCACGGATTGGTTCTTTTCGCTTTGCTGGCCGCAGGTTGCAGCAAGCCAGCTGCGCCACCGCCGAGCGAGCGTGTGCCAGTAACCCAGGTGCCCGAAGCGCCGCTGGTCGAGCAGATTGCAAAAGGCGCGTCGATTGCAGGTGCCAATGGCCTGCACTTTGGCCCCGATGGTCTTCTCTATGTCGCGTCCGTATTTGGCTCGGAAATCTTAGGCATTGACCCAGAATCCGGTGCAATCAAGAAGCGGCTGGGCCGAGCGGAAGGGGTATTCGGGCCGGACGATATTGCCTTTGCCCCGGATGGGTCTTTTTTCTGGACGACCATCCTCACCGGTGAAGTCGCGGGCTTCAACGCAGACGGCGTGCGCACGGTGGCTGCGACACTGGCACCTGGCGTCAATCCGATCACGTTTTCCGATACCGGACGACTGTTCGTGGCGCAGTGTTTTTTCGGCACGGGACTTTATGAACTCGATCCAGCCGGCGTGAAGCCACCTCGTTCGATAACCGATGATCTCGGACCGAACTGTGGGCTCAATGGTATGGACTGGGGTCCGGACGGGCGCCTGTACGGCCCACGCTGGTTTGCCAATGAAGTCGTCAGCATCGATGTTGATACCGGCGAGCGCCGGGTCGAAGCAAGTGGCTTCAAGACCCCTGCCGCGGTCAAGTTCAATAACAAGGGCGAACTGCATGTGATGGATACCGCCGACGGTACGGTGCATCGTATCGACAAGGGTGTGGACACACTGGTGGCCACCATCGAACCAGGCCTCGACAATTTTGCGTTTGATGCGAAGGACCGGATTTTTGTTTCCAGCTTTGTGGATGGCTTTGTTGCTCGGGTAGAAGCGGACGGCACCATCACGAAACTGCTGCCGGGTGGACTGGCACATCCAGGGGGTATGACCACACTGACTCGTGCTGGCAAGACAGAGATCATTGTTGCGGACTTCCACAGCATCCGCGGCTTCGATCCGCAGACCGGTGCAGCCACGTTCGCACAGAAGAGTGTCTTCGGTGTCGACGAGATGGGCAGCATCCTGACGATTGCAGCGGATGGCGAGAACCTGATTCTGTCGTCGTTCATGGATAACAGTGTTCGAGTGTGGGAGCCAACGGCTGGCAAGGTGGTGCGACGCTGGGATGGACTCGCGCAGCCCGTTGGCGTGGTTGCGTACGCAGGTGGCATCGCTGTTGCGTTGCACGGCAGCAAAACGGTTGCGCTACTGGGTGATGGCGAGCCTGTGGTGTTGGCCACCGATCTTGGTGCGCCGACCGACCTGGTGGTGCAGGGGGACGCACTTTATGTCAGTGATCGTGAGCGTGGCCAAGTCGTGAAGATCGCCGCTGCTGGCAAGGCCGTAACACCAGAAGTCCTGATTGCCGGACTACAGTCGCCCGAGGGACTGGCAGTGAGTGCGCAGGGTCTGATTGTGGTCGAAGGTGAAAGCGGACAAGTGCTGCTCATTCAGGACGGCAAGACCAGGTTGATTGGGGAAGTCGCCAAAGGGACACCACCTGCCGCACCAAGCCAGCCGCCGGCCATGATTGTGAATGACGCCGTGGTACTGGATGGCAAGGTTTTTGTAACCGTTGAAACCGGGCACGCGTTATATCGCATCAACCAGATCTGAGGAGTTATCGTGAGCAGCCGTTATGACAAATACGAGACCTTCATCGTCGAATATCCCGAGCCGCGCATCCTGCGGCTTTCGTTCAACAAGCCAGAGCGACTGAATGCGCTGGACCGCAAGGGCCACCGCGAGGTCAGTTATATCTGGCGTGATATTGATGAAGATGACGCGATCGACTGCGTCATCCTGACCGGCAAAGGACGAGCATTTTCGGCCGGTGGCGACTTTGACATGATTCAGGACATCGTCAACGACGAACACACACGGCTGTCCATCTGGAAAGAAGCCCGCGACCTGGTTTATAACCTGATCAACTGCGGCAAGCCCATCATCTCGGCGATCAATGGACCTGCAGTTGGAGCAGGGCTGGTAGCTGCACTGTTGGCGGATATTTCGATTGTCGGCAAATCGGTCAACCTGACCGATGGCCATACCCGCCTCGGGGTAGCCGCTGGGGACCATGCCGTCATTCTGTGGCCGCTGCTCTGTGGCATGGCCAAGGCGAAGTATTATCTGTTGACCTGTGATCGTTTGAGCGGCGAAGAGGCCGAGCGTATCGGACTGGTGTCGCTGTGTGTCGAAGACGCAGACCTCCAGGAAAAGGCCTTGTCGGTGGCACGCACGCTGGCCAATGGCGCCCCCAATGCGATTCGCTGGACCAAGTATGCCCTCAATAACTGGCTGCGCATGGCTGGACCGAGCTTTGATGCCTCAACCGCGCTGGAAATGCTCGGGTTTACTACCGCTGAAGCACGGGAAGGCCTGCTTGCCCTGCAGGAGAAACGACCACCAAACTTCCCCAAGGGCTCGCCAATCTGAAACCATCGGAGAGAGTGGGCGACAGCAAACTCTCTCGGTACACTGTCGACGAAGGCAATTAGGAGAGAAATCATGCCGGTGTTGAAACACCCACTGTCAGGCGCGACGTACACCCTGCGCAGCGATGGTTTGGTCGATGTCGAAAACAATGGCCTCAAAGGCGTTTTTCATTACGACGGTCGGCATCATTCCGGCGACATCACCTTCGCTGATCCGCACATGCTTCTGTGGCTGGCGGGTCCACAACTTCCTGAAGGTGGGCTGGTCAGGCGGAACCGCTGAAGTCTTGACTCAGGTTTGCACGAATTCACCAGGAATATTCATCAGGAAAAATGAGAGGCATCATCATGGCCGAAGCTGAACAAATGAACTCTGCAGGGATCAGTTACCAGGACCTGATCGCTCAGGACGTGGTACCACCACCGCGAACGCTGACTCTCGAAAATCGTTATGAGGGTGGGCCACTCACGGTGCCTGTCAGTCGCTACCGGGATCGTGCCTATCACGAGCAGGAAATGCGCGACCTGTGGCCGAAGGTCTGGCAGATGGCCTGTCGCCTGGAAGAAATTCCGGCCGTTGGTGATTACATCATCTATGACATCGGTAAATTTTCGATCCTGGTCGTCAATACCAGTGACGGCATCATGGCGCACCACAACGTGTGCCGACATCGCGGACGCCGGCTCTGCGACCACCCGGGACATGCATCCAATTTCATCTGTCCCTTCCATGGTTTTGCCTTCAATCTCGATGGTTCCATCCGGAACATCACCTCCGAGTGGGATTTTCCTCAGGTCCAGCGCAAGGAACTTGGGCTCACGCCGGTTCGCGCGGAGACCTGGGGAGGCTGGGTCTTCATCAACATGGACATGAACGCGGAACCGTTGATGCAGTTCCTTGGCGACATGCCAGAGCACTTTGCGGTCTGGGAGCCGGAGAATCGCTACATCCAGGCGCATGTTGCCAAGGTGATGGCCTGCAACTGGAAGCTCTGTCAGGAAGCGTTCATGGAAGCTTTCCATGTCATCACCACGCATCCACAGATTCTGATGGGTATCGGTGACGAAAACACTCAATACGATGTATGGGGCAACATGTCACGGGCCATTACGCCCAATGGTACCCCCAGTCCGCATCTGCGCTTCACGCCCACTGAACAGGAACTGTTCGATTCCGTGACGATGAAATTCGAAGATCGCGATGGTCCGACGATTCCTGCTGGCATGCGCGCACGGGCGGCGCTGGCGGAAGCTTCGCGCCAGGCACTCAAGCCCATTGTTGGCAATCGACCCGTCGCCGACTCGGAAGTATCCGACAGCGTCTACTACACGATGTTCCCGAACTTTCATCCATGGGGTGGATTCAATCGCATCGTGTATCGATTCCGGCCTTATGGCGATCACCACGACAAGTCGATCATGGAGTGTTACTACCTGTCGCCGTTCGCAGGTGAGCGTCCTGAGCCGGCGCCGGTGCACTGGCTGAACGAAGCAGACGACTGGTCCATGGCCGTTGAACTCGGCGCGCTCGCCAAGGTGTTCCAGCAGGATTCGTTCAACCTGCCGAAAGTGCAGACCGGTCTGGAAGCTGCACAGTTCACTGAAGTAGTGTTGGCGCGTTACCAGGAATCCAAGGTACGCCACTTTCACGAACTCTATGCCCGTTGGCTAAAGCTGGACTGACATGAAGAATTTCTCGGGAAAAATCGCTGTAGTTACTGGTGGTGGCACCGGTATGGGGCGAGAGCTCGTGTGCGCTCTGGCGGCGGCAGGGTGTCACGTGGCGATGTGTGATGTATCCGCGGCCAATATGGCTGAGACACAATCCATGGCCTTGGCCGCCGCGCCGGATGGCGTGCGTGTGAGCACGTTTGTTTGCGACGTTGCCATCGAAGCCGAAATGCTCGCCTTCCGGGATGCAGTTCGCGATGCACACGACACGAACCATATCAACCTGTTGTTCAACAATGCAGGCATCGGCGGTGGTGGCAGCTTCCTCAACGGCGATCGAGTGGAGTGGGAGCGCACTTTCGCGGTGTGCTGGTATGGCGTCTACTACGGCTGTCGGGCGTTTGTACCACTGGTGGTCGCGAGTGAAGAAGGCCACATCATCAACACCAGTTCCGTAAACGGCTTTTGGGCATCACTCGGCGCCGGGATTGAGCACACGGCATATTCGGCGGCGAAGTTCGCTGTGAAGGGCTTCACCGAAGCCATCATGACCGATCTGAAAAAACATGCGCCTCATGTGAGCGCATCAGTGGTGATGCCTGGACACATTGGAACGTCGATCGCGCTCAATACCTCCAAGGTGTTAGGTAAACACGGCGCTTTGGAAATGTCTGCGGAGGAGGTCGACGCCGCGAGGACCAGAATGGTGGCGATGGGTTTTCCGGTTGGCAATCTGCCCGATGATGCCATTCGTTCTGCCATGCACCAGCGAGCTGTCGACTTTCGTGACAAGGCGCCGACCACAGCGGCGCAGGCTGCGCAGATCATCCTTGATGGTGTTCGAGACGGTCGGTGGCGCATCCTGGTTGGCGAAGACGCCGTTCGACTCGACCAGTTTGTGCGTGAAGATCCGGAGCAGGCGTATACCGACGAGTTCCTGAAGAAGGTCTGGGGGGCAGGGCATCTCCAGACGATTACCCGTCCCAAGGACGAGTAGTCGGTTGTCGGCAGGCGCGCAGTTCGGGTCGCGATTTGGTTTTCTTATGGCGGCGACCGGATTTTCGGTCGGACTGGGAAACATCTGGCGATTCCCCTATCTGACCGGTGAAAACGGGGGCGGTGCCTTTGTCCTCATCTACATTGGCTGCGCGTTGTTGATTGCCGTACCCATCCTCATCGCCGAGATTGTGATCGGTCGGCAGGGAGGGGGTAGTCCACCTTTCGCGCTGGCCCATCTCGCAGGTAGCCATGGGCGGAGCCGTTCCTGGGCACTGCTTGGTCACCTGAACCTGCTGGCTGCTCTGCTGATCTGTTTCCTCTACACCGTGGTAACCGGGTGGGTCCTGGCCTACCTGGTGCAAGCGTTGACCTCAGGCTTTGCGGGCTTTGGGGCCTTGGCGGCGGAGGCCGAGTTTGAATCGCTGCAATCGGATCCTGGTGCGCTGCTGTTTTGGGCGACACTGGCGCTGGTACTGAGTCTTGCGGTGATCTGGTTCGGTGTCCAACAAGGTATCGAACGCACCGCCAAGTTCATGATGCCATCGTTGCTGGTCATGCTCGTTGGCCTCGTGATCTACAACATGCTGAAAGGGACTGGATTCTCGCAGGCCGTTGCGTATCTATTCGTCCCGGATTTTTCCAAGGTTTCAGGTCAGACTTTCCTCGCTGCCATCAGCCAGGCGTTTTTTTCCATTGGCGTCGGGATGGCGGCGATGATGACGTTTGGTGCGTATCTGCCGCGTGATGTGCCGGTGGTGACCTATGCCATCGTGATTGCAGTCATCGACACCTCGGTAGCCATTCTGGCTGGCCTGGTGGTATTTCCCATGGTCTTTGCGCAAGGCATGGATGCTGCAGGTGTGGCTGCTACAGGTGGTGCTGGTCTCATTTTCCAGACGCTGACGGTTGTCTTTGCGCAGATGGAAGGAGGACAGGTGGTGGCTGTTGTCCTGTTTACCTTGTTGGCTTTCGCTGCCATCACTTCACTGCTGGGTTTGCTTGAGGCACTGGTGGCGTGGGCGATGGATCGATTCAAATGGGGACGACATCGTTCCGTACTGAGTGTTGGTGGAATCGTGTGGGTTGGCAGTGTGCTCGGCGCGCTGTCGTTCAGTTCATGGGCAGACGTCCACGTGTTCGGCATGACACTGGATGCCTTCTTGGACTTCCTGACAAACCAGATCATGTTGCCGGTTGGTGGTCTGCTGATCGCGGTATTTGTAGGCTGGATGCTTCCGCGGGCGGTTGTGGACGCTGCAATCGGTACCCAGTCCCAGGTTTTTTCGCTCTGGATAGTGCTGATTCGTTATTTCATGCCGCCCATCGTCTTCGCCATTCTCCTGTTCGGGTTGCTGAGCTGACAGGCTCCTAATCATGACATCAGTGTGTATCGTGAGCCCAGCGCAGGAAAGCGTTCTGCAGCAGATTGCCGGGGCCAAGGTGAGCATTGCGATTGTTGATCAACATCACGACGAACAATCGTTGGCCTGATTTTGCCGTGACGTATCCGGCGATCGCCGACACGTGGTCAAGTCTGCCGGTCTTTACGTGCATGCGGCCGGCGCCAGCACTGCCGTTCAATCTTGATCGCATGGTCCCATCCATTCCGACCAGTGCCAGTGATGACACAAACTCTGGCATGTAGGCACTGTCCCATGCCGCCTTGAGAATTCCAGCCATCTGGCGTGCGCTGATCCGGCTGTCGCGCGACAGACCGGCGCTGTTGGCGATCACTAACCCGGAAGTATCGATACCATGTTCCTGCAGAATTTCCAGGATGGCCTGCTGTCCCTTGGCCGGAGTAGCGGGCGGGCCGAAGCGTTCTGCACCCAGCGTCATTTCGACCTGCCGGGTCATCACATTGTTGGAAAATTTGTTGATGAGCCGAATCAGGTCACCCATGGAGCGGGATCGGTGTTCATAGACTGGACGTTTGGCGCTCGGTGGCAGAACGCCGGTGCGCATCTTGCCGTGGAGCTCGCCCCCGAGTTGTTGCCAATACAACTTGAACAGTCCAAAGGCGTAACTTTCTGGCCGGAGAACGGTTCGAGTGAACTCGAACTGGCGACAGGCCAGTGGAAACTGGCCTGAGAACGCGGCCTCATTTCTTCGTGGCAGGTTTTTTACGGCAAAAGCGACACCCAGTTGATACCCACCACATCGACCGGCATTGGGTGCAAGGCTGTTGATAAGTTTCAGGTTGGGTAGCGGCGGCTCGGCGCGTGTACCTACCTTGCCGTCTGCCTGGGCCTGAACACGAAACAGCACGGAATTGAAGTTCACCAGCAGGGCGCTTGGCACCAGGTTGTAGGGTCGATCAGGTTGATGGTCGAAGGCGCCCGGATCCTCTGGTGGGAGATCGAAAAAGCTTGTATCGATCACCACATCTCCGTCGATGCGGCGTATCCCTTTTGTGCGCAGTGCCGACAGGATCTTCCAGTACTCTTCGAGCACGAGATAAGGATCACCACCACCGCGCAGCCAGAGATCCTTGACGATTCCGCCAGGTGCCATGGGTGCCAGCAGATGAACCCGCGTGCTCCAGGTGTAGGTGGGACCGAGCGCATTCAGTGCTGAAAAGGTGGTGGCGAGTTTCATCGTCGATGCCGGGTTGCGCGGGACGTCGGCGTTAACCGCAATCATTGGCAACGGATCGCCGATTTTCTGGATCCACGCACTGATCGATGACTCGGGTACACCTTGCGCGCGAGCGATCTGCAATACCGGTGCAGGTAGTGCTGCCGGGATCGCGGGTGCTGTCGTCGCGGCCACAACGCGTGTAAACGGGGCGAAAAGAAAGCTGGACAGCAGCAGGGCAGACAACAACGGGGAACGCGACAACATGACTCCATGCACGTGATCTCAGCCGTAAGGGTAAAGGGAATGGAGGATTTGTAAAAGGAAGGTCTGATTTTTCAGACCTTCCATGGTGCTGCAGGGATCCACCACCATTTTTCATGCGTGAAACGCAGGGCATCTTTGCAAACGCTTTGCAAAGAAGGGGCTTATTCACCTCAAATCGACAAAAATTTTAGCCACCGAAAATGCTGCGCAGGGGTATTAAGAGCTTCGGAACGAACGTAAGGTCACAACCAATGAAGTTGGCAGATTCAGTCATGAGACGTCGAGTAAAAGCGCGCTGTGGGAGCGATCTCCCGATCGCGAACTCCATCGCGGTCAGGAGACCGCACAGACACTCTCGATGCCGATGCCTGTGGGAGCGATCTCCTGATCGCGATCTTCGATGATCCCAACAATCGCGGTCTGTCCAGACCGCTCCCAGTGTGCCCGGGAGATCGCTCCTGCAGCTTTACCAATTATTGTCGAATCAAGGTTAAACAAGGCGTTTTTTCTTCGACCAAGAGGTCAGCGATCTATTTTGGAATCTTGCGCCCCAGCGCGATGCGGTAGAACACAGGAACTGCGAGCAGAGTCAACAAGGTTCCAAAGGTCAGTCCGCCCATGATGGCGACCGCCATCTCCTTGAAGAATGCATCGGTCAGCAGTGGGGCCATGCCGGCGATCGTCGTCCCCGACGCCAGCATCACCGGCCGCAGTCGACTGAGGCAGGCGGTGGTTATCGACTGTAGAGAGAGGCCATCGTCAAGGATGCGCTTGTCCATCTCGTCAACGAGCACGATGCAATTCTTGATGAGCATTCCCGACAGGCTGAGGAATCCGAGGAAGGCGGGAAAGGTGAAGGTCAGATTGGTGGTTATGAGCGCGAGAACCACGCCGCAGATGATCATTGGCACGGTCAACCAGATCACGATAGCCTGGCGGAGTCGACCGAACATGAGGATGGTAATCAGCAACATGATGCCAAACGTCATGGGAATCTTCTGGATCAGCAGGCGATTGGCGTCTTCACTGCCTTCGTATTCCCCACCCCATTCCAGACGAAATCCATGGGGCAAGGGGATGGCTTCAACTTCGGCACGAAGCGCATTGAACACGTAAGTTGCGTTCAGTCCAGGTGGAGGGTTGGCGAGTACGTTGATGGTTCGTATTCGATCACGCCGCCAGATCAGATCATCGCTCGCGCGTACTTCAAATTTTTGCACCACCTGCGACATGGGTACAAACTGATGTTGAGTTGTGCTCCAGACTAGGCGCTCGCCGAGCTTCCTGATATCACCTCGCTCCCGGAGCGGCGCGCGTGCGACGATGGGCACCAGCTTTTCATTGTCTCTGTACAAGCCAATGGACACACCCGATGTGGCGTATGCCAGGGTGGAATAGACGTCCTGGCGCGAAATACCGGAGCGTCTGGCCTGCACGGTGTCGAAATCCGGCACCAGGTCGAGGGTGGCTTGTCGCCAGTTGATCTTGCGATCAATGAGATCGTGTTTCAGGTAGACCGCCAAGGTCTCGTTGGCTAATCGTCGCAGCACGGCTGGATCGTCCCCGGCGAATCGCGCTTCGATCTTCGAATTCCCGCTGGGTGAGAACTCCATGCGATAGAACTGTATGTCTGCGGGAGTTGCCGCCGCAGCAAACACCGCGCTCAATCGAAGCATGATGACAGGCATCTGTGTGACATCACCAACGCGGACGACCAGTTGTGTATAAGCCGGGTTTGGCTGCTCTGGGCGAAAGGTCGCTGTGAAACGAGACGCACCTCGACCAATGAAACTGCTGACAGCGGTGACTCCGGAGTCTGCCAGGATACTTTTTTCCATGTCTGCAATGAGGCTTTGTGTGGTCAGGATGTCGGCACCTTGTGGCAGTTGCACGTCGACGTAGAACAAAGGTGTGTTTGTGGTCGGGAAAAAACCAGGCTTCATGAATTGGGCCGCCCACAGACAGGCCAGGGTAATGCCGACGATAATGAACGTCGTAGTCCAGGCTCGACGCAGTCCAAGCCCGAGCAGCCAGCGGTAAGGTGTATAGCTCCAGCCCTGGTAAATCGAATCTTCGGCAACGCCGTCCACGTTGGCCGTCTTGTCGACGAGCAAGTACTTGCCCAGCAGCGGCACCACGGTGATGGCTAGAATCCAGCTCAGGAACAAGGATATCGCCACCACCTGGAATAAAGAGCGAAGGAAATAGCCTGAGTTGTCGTCGGACAATCCAATCGGTGCAAAGGCAATGATGCCGATCAGCGTTGCGCCTAACAGCGGGAACTGGGTGCGGTGTACCGACTGCGCTGCAGCGTCGGCAGGGCTGCGACCCACTGCAACCCCCACGACCATGCCTTCAGCGATGACGATGGCGTTGTCGACCAGCATACCCATGGCGATCATCAGTGCGCCCAGCGAGATGCGTTGCAGTTCGATATTGCACAATGCCATGACCCACAACGTGCCCAGCACGGTGAACAACAGTACTGCACCCACGACGATGCCGGCCCGCCAACCCATGAAGATGAACAAGGCGGCAAACACCGTGAAAACGGAGGCAACGAGGTTGTAGAGGAAGGCTTCAATGGAATCCCGTACGGCAACGTGTTGCCGGTAAATCGGGATGATTTCCATACCCAGCGGCAGGTTGGCAGCGAGCTCCTTGATCGCGACGTCGACACGATCACCAACTTCGACCACATTTTGTTCGGCCACTACCGAGACACCGATGGTGATGGCCGAAACCCCGTTGTGGCGAATGATGTGGAACTGCTCCTCCAGCGGTTGGCGGGAGATGTTCGCAATATCACCCAGACGGAATATTTCCGTGGAGCCGGGCTTGCCGATTCGCATGTCGGATACGGCTTCAACACTGTCGAAAGCGAGATCCGGTGCGATTCTCAGGCGTCGACCACCGTGTATCTCAGAGCCCGCAGCAACCACGCGGTTCTCCGCGCCTACACTGGCCAGGAGTGCATCGAGCGGCAGACCGAGACGCACCAGTCTTTCGTTCGCGATTTCGACAAACAGTCCTTCCCTTGGCTCACCCGCGGTGGCCACCTTGGCGACGCCGTCCAGCTGGGTCAGCGAATTGCTCATTTGCCGCGCGACGTCGGCGATCACGTCGGGCGCGTAACCTTCAATCGTGACCGCGTAGAGCATTCCATACACATCGCCGAAGTCATCTTCGACATAGGGCGTACCCGCGCCAGGTGGTAAGCGAGCTGCTGCTTCAGCAACGCGTCGACGAACCTCATCCCAGATCTGGCGAATCTCCGCACCACTGATCGACTCAATGATTTCGATCTGGATCTCGGAGCGTCCCGGGACTGACTTCGACACCAGATGATCGAGGTAGGGCAACTCCTGCAACGAAGCTTCGATGGCATCGGTGATTTCCTGTTCGACTTCTACTGCCGAAGCACCGGGGTAACTCGTGATGATGTATGCCTGCTTGATCGGAAACGCAGGATCTTCTAGTCGACCGACGGTGTTGATACCCCACCAGCCGCCGAACAGGCAGACGAGCATGAGCATCCAGATGTACAACGGACGATTGATGGCGAAGGTGGCGATGTTGCCCATGGATGGCAACGCTTCAGGACTTGCGCAGTGGTTTGACGCGCATTCCAGGCTGCAACTGGTGTGCACCCGTGGCAATGATCCACTCGCCATCGGCGAGGCCGCTCATCACCTGGTATTGTCCCGCGGCCTGCGGAATGACGAGTACCAGTCGCTGCGCAACCAGTTCAGTCTCCGCATCGAACACCCAGACCGCTGTGGCGCCATCGGCAGTACTGGTTAACGCAGCGGCAGGAACAAGAATCTGACTGGCTGTTGTTTCACCTTCCAGCACAAGACGCACGGTCGCAGTCATGCCGGGCAGGATGTTCCATTGTTTGGGCGGCGCCATGGTCAACGTCACGTCGTAGGTTTGTGCAACGGCGTCGGCCTCACCTCGATTTTCTCGATACTGCAGCGGAAACACCTCGTTGGGGATAAAGGGAAAGGTGGCGGTGATCGAGTGAACGTCGGCGGTCGTAACTGTGGCAAACAGCAGCTCGGGAATGCTCACCGTTATCACCAGTTCGCCAAGGTCTGACAAACGTGCAACTGGATCTCCAGGTTGAACCACGACAGAGTTATCGACGTAACGCTGGACGACGTAGGCATCGAAAGGCGCATGGATCTGGGTTTCGGCCAGGTGTTTGCGCGCTTGTTCCAGATGCACTTGCCGCAGGTCAAACAGTGCTTTTGCGTCATCGACGATGGACTGCGATACGACACGCTTGGTCAGCAGTGCACGTTTGCGCTCAAGATCCTGTGCGGCGATTTGTTTCTGTACCTGGGCTTCGCGTACCGCCAGGTCGAATTCACGTGGATCAAGGGCAGCCACCAACGTGCCGGTCTGGATCGTTTCGCCTTCGCGAGCGGCGAGGTGAGTGATCCTGCCACCTACTTCGAACTTCAGATCAATCATCTGTGCGGCTTCGACCCGACCGACAAACTCGTAGGCGCGTTCACCGACCGATGTGCTGACCTGCAGGACATGCGCTGGCCTAACCGCCTGGTCAACCACTTCCGGAGGCGCTTCCTTCGAGCATCCTGGAAGGCCGGTGAGGAAAATCAGCAGAAGGGTAGTCAGGCGAACCATCATCGCGGCAGGCTCCGGGACAGTTGCAACAAGCGGTCAAAAAATTGCTCACGGTTGGCGATCTCCTCGGGGAGCAGGTTAAGCATGTCGAGAAATCGCAGACCTTCGGCAGCCAATAACAGAATATGGGCCAGTTGTGCGTCTGTTGTGTCAGCGCCGGCCTCACGGAAACGATCGGCGATGAATGTTTTTGCCGGGTTAAGAAGTGACGGGTCTTCTGCGGCTGCGGCCAGAATTGCCAGCGCCATGGCGCGTTCTTTGGGTTGTTGTTCCTGTTCCGCCTGGATCATTGGCACGATGGTCGGCTGTTCCTGAGCCGGCGGCTCCTCGCGCAGCTTTTGGATACGCTGTGTTGATGTCTCCATCAACAACGAAAGCATGGCCTCCAGTAGTGCGCGTTTGGATGGGAAGTGATACAGCACCCCGCCCTTGGACAGGCCGGCTGCGGCAGCGACGGCGTCGATAGTCAGATGGGCGGCGCCGTTGGACTCGACGATGCTGACGGCGGTTTCAAGAATCTTCTGGCGGGTGGTGATCGGAGTGCTCATACAGTCACTGTACCATCTGGACGGTACAGTGACGAGTGGCTGCCGCGCAGGCTCCTGGATGCGCTGGATTAATCGCCGGTGACGAGTTCGTCCTTCAGATACTTGCCGGCGACGTAGTAGTGCCAGGCACTCCACAGATTGACGAGTGAAAAGATCATTAGCGCGTAACGAACCGAGTCGTCGCCATATTCGGGTTTGAGCAGATCGCTGACGATGCCGACCGCCTGTGGTCCCAGGCCAAGACCGACGATGTTGATGATGAACAGGAGCACAGCGGCCGCGACTGCGCGCATCCCCAGCGGAACCAGCCCCTGGGTCTGTGAGAAGGTGGTCGCCTGATAGAAGTTGCCCAGCAGCACCGGCAACATGAGGAAGATCAGGGCTCCGGTGGCGGTCGGGGATAGATACACACCAACGGCAAAAGGAGTGGATAGCACCAGGGCAACCGACACAATCCACAGAAACCAGCGGGTGTCCCGACTGCCGAATTTATCTGCGAGAAAACCACCCAATACGATCCCGATGCCGCCTGGAATGCCGAGAATCAGGCCGAGCCAGGTGCCGATTTCTCCGGACGACATGCCATGCGACCGACTTAGGAAAGAGGGCGCCCAGGTTGTTAAACCGTAGCCGACAAACGCGGTCAGTGCGCCGCCGATGGCCAGATGTCGAAAGGACTTCTTGGCCCATAGGTAACCAAAGGTCTCGGTGACCGACGGCTGTATGGCCGTCATGACACGACCTTCAGCCAGCCCGCGTGGCGGTTCGCGAACAGTCAGTCTGAAGATGATGGCGAGAATCAATCCTGGAATGCCGACCACAAAAAATGCCACCCGCCAGCCAAAAAATTCTTCGATCCAGCCGCCGGCGATGAAGCCAAAGAGGATGCCGAGCGGAATTCCCAGGGCATAGATTCCCAACGCCGTTGCGCGTTGGTGGGCCGGGTAATAGTCCGCAATCATGGAGTGGGCCGGTGGACTGCAGCCGGCCTCACCCACGCCAACGCCGATTCGCGCTGCCAGGAGTTGCCAATAGTTCTGGGCAAGCCCGGAGAGCGCAGTCATGCCGCTCCAGACGGTCAAGGCGATGGCAATGAGATTGCGTCGGCTGCTGCGATCTGCGAGGCGAGCGATGGGAATGCCGAGTGTTGCGTAAAACAGTGCGAACGCAAACCCTGACAGGGCACCTAACGCGGTGTCACTGACTTGCAGATCGTTCTTGATGGGCTCAAGAAGAATCGAGAGAATCTGTCGGTCGATGAAATTGAATGTGTAGACAACGACCAGAATACTCAGCACATACCTGCGAGTGGCTGCGCTGAACAACGTTGGTGATTGTTGGTCCTGATTGAGCATGTGTCCTCCCGGCGAGATCGGCATCCTACCGGTGCAAGCGGCACACGGCCATAAACGAATTTGCGGGGTGCAGGAGAAGCCGGGGCGGCCAACAGACAGTGGCCGGTAGATTGCTGGGATGTTGCTGGGCGACCTTGTGAAGATCAGACCAGCAACATCATCCGGAACGTTAGCCGTGCATCAACTGGATCGGTCATTTCGTGACCTTTCGGTTGAACACTTAGGCAGCGAGCCGATCAACCACCGCGGCCGAGGACGTCTGGTCCACGGCCTGAGCTGGGGCATTAACCACAGATTGGTCGCGAAGCAAACGCTCTGCAGCGCTTGCGTCCAGACCACCCGTGGCTCGTGCCACTTCCAGCGCCCAGCGCTGACGACGTTCGATGCCACGACCAAGCAATACGGCATAGCCCACCGCGAGTGAGGTGGCGATTAAAGCAAATACCCATTCCATTACGGGTCTCCTTCCAAAGTTACCGTCTGGCCCAAGGGCCGGATATGGTTGTTCTCGACAACCGGTTGGCGCTATGCCCGGTGAACGCTGGAGAGAGATTCGAGGGAGGAGGAGGAAGTCATCTCACCGGCGCTGCACCGGGAGATAACGATGCAACTCTTTACACTGGGGTCCGCACGGCGTCCGCGCATTTAATCGCGGTCGACAGCGTCACTGCCGCCGCGCGCGCGGTGGCACGGTGGCAGTTGGACCATAAATGTTGCATGGTTCGTTTCATAGCGAGGAGGAGTCTAGCCGCTGCTGTATGGAAGTCCAGCGCTAACTTGCTGGACCGCAACCGAAAATGCTGCGCAGGGATATTCAAAGCTTCGGAGCGATTGACTTTAGAGAAGGTCGGGATTGCAGCGGAAATCAAACCGTAAGGTCATAACCGATGAGTTTGGCAGATTCAGTC